>CAKTZW010000006.1 GCA_934636065.1 uncultured Labedella sp. | reverse complement strand
CGGCGATCGCCGAGGTGCTGGACAAGCACGGGCTGGAGGCCTCGGTGCTCTCCCCGGAGGAGGTCAAAGGGGTCGACGACTACGACGCGGTCGTGGTCGGCAGCGCGGTGTACGCCGGGCACTGGCTGAAGCCGGCCCGCGAGCTGGTGAAGCGCTGCGGCAGGGTCATGGCCGAGCGGCCGGTGTGGCTGTTCTCCAGCGGCCCGGTCGGTGACCCGCCCGTCGAGCGCGTCCCACACCGTGCCGAGCGGGATCGCCTTGGTGCCGATCGCGATGCTCGCGGCGCAGGCCACGACGAGCGCGGCGACGGCGTAGACCAGGGTCGTCCCGGCGCTGCGCCAGAACAGCGTGTCCCCGAGCACGCTGCGGTAGTTCTCGAGCCCGACCCAGCTGCGGGTGATGCCGTTGTCGTCGAAGAAGCTGCGGTACACCGTGAACACGAACGGTGCGACGAGGAGCGCGACGACGAGGACGATGGCCGGAGCGAGGAAGGCCGCACCGGCCAGTCGAGCGCGCAGCGGCGCTCGCCGGGCCGGCGGAACGGTTCGGAGGTGCGCTGCGGTGTCGTCGGGGACGGCTTCGCGCGGGACGGGAGGCTGCGTGAGGGTCATGCGGCGTTCCAGACCTTCCATTCGGTGCGAGCGCGCTCCTCCATGGAGCGCAGGGTGGCGAGGCCGTTCGCCGGGGACGGGTTCACCATGAACGCTCCGAGGTCCTGCACGTTGCCCTCGACGAGCGGCGTCGGCGACGCCTCCCAGTAGCGGGTCAGCTGGAGCGGGGCCGTCTCGACGATGTCGCGAGCGAGCTCGGTCACGAGGTCCGACTCCGGCAGCGCCTCCGGGTTCGGGCTCGTGTCGCCGAGGAACCCGACCCACGCCGTCTGCACGTCGGTCGCGAGCCAGTTGCCCGCGACGGCGACGGCGGCGTCGTGGCGGTGCGCCTTCGAGGGCACCGAGAGCGAACCGCTCTCGACGATGACCGCCGGCTCGGTCCTCGCGGAGTACGGCGGGACCCGGAAGAAGCCGATGTCCTCGGCGTCGAGCCCCGATGCCAGGAGGGTGTTCGCGAACCACGTGCCGTAGAGCATCATGCCGAAGCGCCCCTCGCCGACGAGGCCCGGAAGGTCGTTCGAGGTCACGTCGGGCGCGGAGAAGAAGCCGCTCTCGTACATCGAGGACCACACCTCCATGGCCTGCTGCGCCGGCTCGTCCGTGTAGCTCGCCTCGTTGGTCGTGACGGCCTGATAGTAGGCGGGATCGATCGAGGCGAGGAGCTGCATGAACCAGATCTGCGCCTCCCAGGTGGTGGCCCCGGGCGAGAGGAATGGCGTGATGCCGGCGTCCTTCAACGTCGAGGCGGCGGCCAGCATCTCCTCGAAGGTCGCCGGCACGTCGATGCCGTTCTCGGCGAACGCCCTCTTGCTGTAGAACACCGCGTAGTAGCTCTTGTACAGGGGCACGCCGTACGCCTTCCCCTCGTAGCTGAAGGACTCGCGTTGGGCGGGGTCGACCCACCCCTTCGCGATCGCGTCGTCCCACACGTCGTTGAGATCCGTGAGGATGTCGGCTCGGGCGATGTCCTGGAGCCGGTAGCCGTTGGTCCACTTGATGAGGTCGGTGGTGCTGTCGGTCTGCGCCGTCATCCGGATGATCTGGTTGTAGTTCGCGACGCTCGCGATGGAGCGCGACGTGATCCGGTACCCGATGCGCTCGTCGAGCACGGCGGACGCCGCCGCGTAGCCGGGTCCCCAGGTCGGGTTGTCGCTGTTCAGCGTCACGGTGCCCGCCGGAGAGGGAAGGGAGTCCGTGCCTCGCGCACAGGAGGCGAGAACGGCCGTGACCAGGCCGGCTCCTCCGAGAGCGAGAGCCGTCCGTCTGGTCACGGCGGGACCACCGTACCTCGGTGCGCGCATGGGCTCGCTCCATTCCTCGTCGAATTGATAACGTTACCAACGAGGCTACACGGTCTCGTCTGGATCACAAGTCCCCCGCGCAACCGCACTCAGGACTCTGCCCCCGAGGACGGGCGCGGGGGCTTGATAACGTTATCAAGACGAAAGGTGCACATGTCGATCTCAATTCCCTCCGGCGTTCTCCCCGGGTCCTACGACAAGGCGCCGGTGATCGACGTCCCGCCCGGCCATGAGGCTTGGGCCGGACACGCAGCCTGGCAGCGCCTCGCCTCGCTCGCGGAGCGGGGCGCCGTCGTCGCCATCGACACCTACCCGGGGAGCGACCTCGACGCCCTGCGGCACGAGCTCGCGATCGCGATGCCCGACGCGCTGCTCATCGACGTCGAGGAAGCCGCCGCCCGCCCGACGAGCGAGATCGACGCGATGATCGCCGGCAACCTCACCGACGACCGAGTGTTCGGTGTCCTCGGCCATCAGACGCTCGCCGATTTCTACGACCCTCGGCGCCTTGACGACGTCGCCGCGGACGTGCGGGCGGCGACTGGCCCTGTCGTGGTCTACGGCTGGGGTGCCGCACTGGTTCCCGTCTCCGTCGACACCGTGGTGCTCGCGGACCTCGCCCGCTGGGAGATCCAGCGCCGCCAGCGCGCCGGCGCGCCCAACTGGCGGGCGGGGAACGACGACGAGGACCAGCTCCGGAAGGTCAAGCGCGGCTACTTCGTCGAGTGGCGCGTCGCGGACCGGCACAAGCGAGCTCTGTTCGACCGCATCGACTACGTGCTCGACGCCAACGCGACGATGGCGGAGGCGAAACTGATCGAGGCACGGACATTCCTCGCCGGCCTCGAGATCGCGAGCCGCCGCCCGTTCCGCCTCGTGCCGTTCTTCGACCCCGGGGTCTGGGGCGGACAGTGGATGAAGGAGGTGCTGGAGGTCGGCGACGCCGAGAACTACGCGTGGTGCTTCGACTGCGTCCCCGAGGAGAACAGCCTCCTGCTCCGGGTCGACGGCACCGTGGTCGAGATCCCGGCGCTCGACCTCGTCTTCCGGCACCCCCGAGAGCTCCTCGGCGAGAAGACGTTCGCGCGGTTCGGCGCCGAGTTCCCGATCCGCTTCGACTTCCTCGACACCATGGGGGGCGGCAACCTCTCTCTCCAGGTGCACCCGCTCACCGACTACATCCAGAACACCTTCGGGATGCACTACACCCAGGACGAGAGCTACTACCTGCTCGACGCCTCGGACGACGCCGTCGTGTACCTCGGCGTCAAGACCGACGTCGACCGCGCGGCAATGCTCGCGGACCTGCAGGCCGCCGCGGCCGGAGACGCGGACTTCCCCGCGGAACGGCACGTCAACACGTTCCCGGCGAAGAAGCACGATCACTTCCTCATCCCCGCCGGCACGGTGCACTGCTCCGGCGCGGACTCGATGGTGCTCGAGATCTCGGCGACCCCGTACATCTTCACGTTCAAGATGCACGACTGGGGTCGCGTCGGACTCGACGGGATGCCTCGGCCCATCCACCTCGACCACGCCGCCGCCAACATCCAGTGGGACCGCGACACCGAGTGGACCGAGCGGAATCTCGTCGACCGCGTCGACCGCCTGGGCGAGGGACCGGGCTGGGTCGAGGAGCGCACTGGGCTGCACGAGCTCGAGTTCATCGAGACCCGGCGGCACTGGTTCACCGACGTCGTCGCGCACGACACCCACGGCACCGTCAACGTCCTCAATCTCGTCGAGGGCGCCGAGGCGATCGTCGAGAGCCCGACCGGCGCGTTCGAGCCCTGGGTCGTGCACTACGCCGAGACCTTCATCGTCCCCGCGGCCGTCGGCCCGTACACGATCCGTCCCCACGGTGCGGGTCTCGGCGGGCGACTCGCCACCGTCAAGGCCTTCGTCGCCGGAACCTGAGCCGGCGGCGACGGCGCCCCCCGCACCACCGACTCGCACAGAACGGACTGTCATGAGCACGGCACAGGCACTCATCGCCGCACGACCCTGGACCGACACCGGCGCGCGGGCCGGCCTCTTCGCGTCGGCCGCCGTCGCGACGGCGGTCCTCGGCGGGGAGAACGTCCGCGTCATCCCCGAGCAGCTCGTCCGCGCCGGCCGCGACGGCCGGCGCGAGCAGGCGATCCGACTCGAGGTCGGCGACATCCACCGCCCGGTCTCCCTCGGCTCCGCGGTGCGGCACGACCTCCCGCCCGTCGAGATCGACACCGACATGACCGACGCGCCGAGCCCGGTCGACGTGGCGGGACTGCGGCTGCGTACCGCAGACGGCGAGAACGTCGAGGTCCTGGTCGAGCGCGGCCCGCGCGGCGCCTCGCGACTCTTCATCCCCGCCGTGACGGACGCGACGGCGCTCCGGCTCGCGATCCCGACGCTCGACCCCGACACCGAGTTGACCTTCACGGTCCTCCCGGTGCGCGCCTGGACGATCCACGTCGTCCACCACTCGCACTTCGACATCGGCTACACCGATCCGCAAGCGGTCGTCCTCGAGCACCAGCGGTCCTTCCTCGACTCCGCCCTCGAACTCCTGCGGGACACCGACGGCGAGACGGGCGGCGAGCGGTTCCGCTGGGTCGTCGAGTCGATCTTCACCTTCGAGAGCTGGGCGGCGACGCGGCCGCAGCACCTCGTGGACGAGTTCGTCGAGTACGTGCGGCAGGGCCGCGCCGAGCTCACGGCCCTGCCGTACAACCTCCACACGGACACGTGCTCGACCGACGAACTGCACGAGCTGCTGCGCACCGCGCGGCGCATCGCGCAGCGCTACGACCTGCCCATCCCGTCGGCGATGCAGACGGACGTGCCGGGGACCGTCGTCGGTCTGACCGACGCGCTCGCGGAGAACGACGTGAAGTACCTCGCCGTCGCCCACAACTGGGCCGGCCGGTCGATGCCGCAGACGAACGGTGGCCAGCTCCTTCCCCGCCTGTTCCGCTGGGCCGGCCCGTCCGGCAGATCGGTGCTCGTGTGGCTCACCGACAGCCCGCACGGGATGGCCTACATGGAGGGTCCGCTGCTCGGCTTCCACGAGAACTATTCCGCGGTCGAGGACCACCTCCCCGTCTACCTCGAGTCGCTCGCCGCCAACCCGTACCCGTTCCCGCCCGGCGTGTTCGGATGGCACGGCACCGCACACGCTGTCGACCGCACGCCGTACCCGTGGGACATCGTGCACCTCCGGACGCAGGGTTTCGTCGGCGACAACGCGCCCGCTCGACGCCGTGCCGCCGACATCGCCCGGGAGTGGAACGAGAAGTGGCTCTCCCCGCAGCTGCGCATCTCCACCAACACCGACTTCTTCGAGGACGCCGAGCGGCGCCTCGGCGACGAGATCCGCACCGTCGAGGGCGACTGGGGCGACTGGTGGGTCGAGGGCGTCGGTTCCGCTGCCTATCCGATGACTCTGGTGCGCGATGCGCAGGCACGAGTGACGGACGCGCAGACGGTCTCGGCGGTCCGAGCACTGCTCACGGGTGAGGCACTGCCAGGGGAGCCGGAGCAGTCCGAGGACGTCTACCGCACGATCTCCATGTTCAACGAGCACACGTGGGGCGCCGGCAACTCGTGGCGCTCCGCCGACCACGGGTTCGACTCCGGCGAGGTGCAGTGGCAGTGGAAGGTCGCCCACTCGATCGTCGCGCAGCAGAAGGCCGGCCAGTACCTGGAGCGCGCCTCCGCCTACCTCGGCGCGGAGCTCGGGACCGCCGCCGACGCTCGTGCGAGCTACTACGTCGTCAACACGACGGCGATCGACCGCGACGTCGTCGTCCGACTCTTCGTGCGCGAGAGCACGGTGCCGATGGGGACGCGGTTCACGGTGCACGACGCCCGCTCCGGTGAGTCGCTGCCGTGCGTCGAGGAGGCGCAGTCGAACCACGAGCACCGGGAGGCCGGGCGCTTCGTGACCGTGCGCCTCCGCTCGCTGCCGCCGGTCGGCTTCGTCCGCCTCGATCTGCGGGTCGGTGACACTTCCGACGGTTCGGCCGTCGACACGGCGGCCGACCCGCTCGTGCTCGAGAACGAGCACCTCCGGGTGCGCGTGGACCTCTCGGCAGCGCGGATCGCGTCGATCGTGGAGCTCGCGACCGGGCGGGAGCTGCTCAATCCGGACTCGCTGTTCGGCGGGAACGAGTACATCTACGACCTCTACACGAGCGCCGGGAACTTCAACCACCAGTCGAACAAGACGTCGACCTCCGACGAGCTCGAACTGCTCGGCGACCGGTGGCGCGCGCGTCCCGCCGCCCTTATCGCGCGCGAGTCGGACGCGGTCGAGGAGCGGCTGGTGTACGAGTTCCCGGCGGCCGGCGCCGAGTGGGTCCGCGTGACGCTGCGCCTGCGGCACGGCGATCCCGCTCTCGTCATCGAGAACCGCGTGGCGAAGAACGCCACCGACGCCAAGGAGAGCGCGTTCTTCGCCTTCCCGTTCGGCGGCGACGATCCCGTCGTGCGCTTCGAGGTGAGCGGCGGCGTCACCGGTGACGGTCTCGAGCATGTGCCCGGGGCCCCGCAGCACATGCGCGCCGTGCGCGACTGGGTCACGGTGGAGTCGGCGGAAGGCGCTGTCGCGTGGGTCACGAAGGACGTCCCGCTCGTGGAGCGCGGCGCCATCGCGCTCCCGTACGCCCCGTTCCCCGCGAGCACGTCGCCCGTCGAGCCCGGCACGATCCTCTCGTGGGTCCACAACAACGTGTGGGACACCAACTTCCCCACGCGCCAGGCCTTCGAGACGACGTTCTCCTACGCGATCGCGGTGCGGCCGGCGTCGTCCGCCTCCGTCGAGGAGCTCGCGATCGCGGCGAGCGCGGCGCTCGTGCATCCGCCCGTCGTCGTGCCGGCGAACGGGCGGGAGGGCGCGGCGGCACCGGTCGAGCGATCGCTGCTCTCGGTGAGCGACCCCCGCGTGAAGCTCGTCGCCGTCCACGCCGTCGGCGGCGGGCGCGTGCTCGTGCGGCTGCAGTCGTTCGTCGATGACGCCGTGACGGTCGAGCTCGCGGTGCCGGGCGGGATCGCGTCGGCCGCGTCCGCGACGTTCCTCGGCGAGGAGCGCGATCCGCTCGACGTGGACGGTTCGTCCGTCTCGGTGGAGATCCCACGCCTCAGCCCTCGGGCGGTGATCGTCTCGCTCCGCTGAGCGGGCGAGGCGAGGCGCGGGGACGGGCCCGGACCGATCGGGATGATCGGTCCGGGCCTCACCGTGCGCCGCCGGGGTCGCTTGCGCGAAACGGTTGGGCGCGGACGCGATCGTGTTGCTAGGGTGAAAAGGTAAGCCTCACCTAAGACGGTTCGGCCGCCACGAGGCGGCCGTCGAGGTCTCCCCCTTCCACCCCACCCCTGGAGTCATCCATGCGTTCCCGTCATGCCGCCGCCGGCGCTCTCGCCGCCACCGCCGTCCTTCTTCTCTCCGCGTGCGGCGGCGGCACGGCGGCTGAGCCGGAGGGTGAGGCCTCGGGCTCGGGCTACCCGATCACGATCGAGCACGCCCTCGGCACGACGACGCTCACGGAGAAGCCGGAGCGCGTCGCGACGGTGCAGTGGGCGAACCACGAGGTGCCGCTCGCCCTCGGCGTCGTACCCGTCGGCATGGCCGCCGCGAACTTCGGCGACGACGACGGCGACGGCCTGCTGCCGTGGGTCGAGGAGAAGCTCGACGAACTCGGCGGCGAGACCCCCGTGCTCTTCGACGAGACCGACGGGATCGACTTCGAGGCCGTCGCCGACACGGACCCCGACGTGATCCTCGCGTCCTACTCGGGCATCACGCAGGAGGACTACGACACCCTCTCGGAGATCGCTCCGGTCGTCGCGTACCCCGAGGCACCCTGGGCCACGTCGTGGCGTGACGTCATCGAGTTCAACGCCATGGGCATGGGAATGGAAGCCGAGGGCACGGAGCTCGTCGCGAGCATCGAGCAGGAGATCGAGGACTCCGTCGCCGACTACCCGCAGCTCGCCGGGACGTCGACGATGTTCCTGACACACGTCGACCCCTCGGACCTCAGCACGGTCAACTTCTACACCGCGAACGACACCCGCGCGGCGTTCTTCACCGACCTCGGCATGAGCACTCCCGCGAGCGTCGAGGAGGCCTCGGCGAGCGGCGAGTTCTCCGGCGAGGTCAGCGCCGAGCAGGTCGACGTGTTCGACGACGTCGACCTCATCGTCACCTATGGGGACGATGCGCTCGTCGACACCCTCGAGGGCGACCCCCTGCTCTCTCAGATGCCGGCCGTCGCCAACGGCGCCATCGTCTCGCTCGATGGGGCCGGCCCGCTCGGTACCGCCGCCAACCCGACGCCGCTGGCCATCTCATGGGTCCTCGACGACTACCTGGCTCTCCTCGCCGACGCAGCCGACAAGGTCAAGTGACCCTCGAGGCCACCGAGAGCGCGCGGGGCGTCGTCGTCGGACGGCGCCCCGCGCGCGTGCGCGTGCTCTGGCTCCTGGTCGCGATCGCGGTCCTCGCCGTCCTGCTGTTGGCGTCGGTCGTGATCGGCTCGCGCGACGTGGGAGTCGATGACGTGCTCGCCGCGATCGGCGGGTCGGCCGACACCACGAGCGAGGCGGCGGTGCAGAAGCGGCTCCCGCGTACCGTCCTGGCCCTCGCCGTCGGCCTCGCGCTGGGCGTCGCCGGCGCGGTCATGCAGGGTGTCACACGGAACCCGCTCGCCGACCCCGGTATCCTCGGCGTCAACATGGGCGCGTCGCTCGCGATCGTCATGGGCATCGCCTGGTTCGGGCTCTCGACGGCGACGCAGTACATCTGGGTGGCAACCCTCGGCGCGGCGCTCGCGGCGGTCTTCGTCTACGCGATCGGTTCTCTCGGCCGCGGCGGTGCGACGCCGCTCAAGCTGGCGCTCGCGGGCGCCGCCACGTCCGCAGCGCTCGCGTCCTTCGTCACGGCCATCTCCCTCCCGCGCGGCGACATCTCGGGAACGGTGCGCTCGTGGCTCATCGGCGGCGTCGGTGGGGCGGGATGGAACAGCATCGGCCAGATGACCCCGTTCCTCGTGACCGGGCTCCTCGTGAGCCTGCTCTCGGCACGACGGCTGAACTCGCTCGCCCTGGGCGACGAGCTCGCGACCGGCCTGGGTGAGCGCGTGGCCGTCACCCGAGCGGTCGCGGCCCTCGGAGCCGTCCTTCTCTGCGGGGCGGCCACGGCGATCGCGGGCCCGATCGCGTTCGTCGGGCTCGTCGTCCCCCACGCGTGTCGGCTCCTCGTCGGTGTGGACCACCGATGGCTGCTGCCCTTCTCGGGGATCGTCGGCGCGACCCTCGTGGTCGCGTCGGACGTCCTCGGGCGGATCGTCGCGCGCCCCGGCGAGCTCGACGTCGGGATCGTCACGGCCGTCCTCGGAGCACCCGTGTTCATCGCGATCGTGCGACGACGGAAGGTCGGATCCCTGTGACCGCCGCGACAGCGACGATCGATGCCGTCATCGCATCCGTCACCCGCTCGAAGACGACGAGGGCGCGTCGGCGTCTCGTGATCCTCTCGGTCATCGGCGGTCTCATCGTCGTCCTCGCCGTGGTGTCTCTCATGATCGGGAACACGGTCTACAGCCTCGGCGACGTCATCCGTGTCGTGCTCGGACAGGATGTGCCGGGAGCGACCTTCACCGTGGGACGCCTGCGACTCCCTCGGATGGTCCTCGCGATCGTGGTGGGATTGAGCTTCGGACTCGCCGGCGTGACGTTCCAGACGATGCTGAGAAATCCCCTCGCGAGCCCCGACATCATCGGGATCTCCGCCGGCGCGAGCACTGCAGCCGCCTTCGCGATCGTCGTCCTCGGCTTGAGCGGTACCGCCGTGTCGGCGTTCGCCATCTCGGCCGGACTCGTCGTCACCCTCCTCATCTATCTGCTGTCCCACCGCGCCGGCTCCGCGGGCACGCGCCTTATCCTCATCGGGATCGGGATCGCCGCGATGCTCGAGGCCGTCACCCAGTACGTCCTCGATCAGGCCGGCCAGTGGGAGCTCCAGGCGGTTCTCCGCTGGCTGACCGGCAGTCTCAACGGGGCCTCGTGGGAGCAGACGGTGCCGGCCCTCCTCGCGCTCGTCGTCCTCGGCCCGCTCCTCCTGAGCCGCCGCCACGACCTGGACGCGATGCGCCTCGGTGAGGATGCGGCCGCGGGCCTCGGGGTGCGCATCGAGCGGACCCGCCTCCTCGTCGTCATCGCGGCCGTCGGACTCATCGCCTTCGCGACGGCGGCGACCGGGCCCATCGCGTTCGTGGCCTTCCTCGCCGGCCCGATCGCCGCGCGCATCGTGGGACCGCACGGATCGCTCCTCCTTCCCGGAGCCCTCGTGGGGGCGCTGCTCGTCCTCGCTGGCGATCTCGTCGGACAGAACCTGCTCAGCCTGCGCTACCCGGTCGGGATCGTGACCGGTGTCCTCGGCGCCCCGTACCTCGTCTACCTCATCATCCGAACCAACCGCTCCGGAGGGTCCCTGTGACGACCGCCCACACTCTCGCCGCGAGTGAGCTCACCGTCGGCTACGCGGACCGAACCGTCATCAGCGGCCTCGACCTGCAGCTCGTCCCCGGCGCCATCACGGTGATCGTCGGTCCGAACGCCTGCGGCAAGTCCACCCTGCTCCGCTCGATGTCCCGGCTCCTGCCGCCACGGGGCGGCTCGGTGATCCTCGACGGCGCGTCCGTGCACGGGATGCCGGCCAAGGAGCTCGCACGCACCCTCGGGCTCCTGCCCCAGTCGCCGATCGCACCGGAGGGCATTACCGTGGCCGACCTCGTCGGCCGTGGGCGCCACCCGCACCAGGGGATGTTCTCGCGCTGGTCGCGCGCGGACGACGTCGCCGTGGCGGAGGCGCTCGTCGCGACGGACACCGTCGCGCTCGCCGATCGGGCGGTCGACGAGCTCTCCGGCGGTCAGCGCCAACGCGTGTGGATCGCGATGGCCCTAGCGCAGGACACCGACATCCTGCTCCTCGACGAGCCGACGACCTTCCTCGACGTCGCTCATCAGGTCGAGGTCCTCGATCTCCTGACCGACCTGAACAGACGGCGAGGGACCACCGTCGTCATGGTGCTCCACGACCTCAACCTCGCCGCTCGCTACGCGGACCAGCTCGTCGCCATGCGCGACGGGAGGCTCCACGCGGTCGGCACACCGAGTGGAATCCTCACGACGGCGATGATCGAGGCGGTCTTCGGTATCTCCGCCGCCGTCATCACGGACCCGACCTCGGGCAAGCCGCTCATGCTCCCCAAGGGGAGGCATCACATGGTGTCGGCCGAGCCCGCGAGCGGAGAGGGCGACGACGGCCGGGAGCGGACCGCGGCCGTGTGAGGCGTGCGACGCCCGCGGTTCGTGGAAGCATTGACCCATGTCGATCACCTCAGAGGGCCGCGCTCTGCTCCCCGACCTCGTCGCCTTGCGCCGCACGCTGCACGCCGCTCCCGAGGTCGGGCTGCAGCTGCCGACGACCCAGGCGACGGTGCTCGCCGCTCTCGAGGGCCTCGGTCTCGAGATCTCGACGGGCACGGACACGACCTCCGTCGTGGCCGTCCTCCGAGGCGCGCACGAGGGGCCGACGGTCCTCCTCCGCGGCGACATGGACGCACTCCCGGTCGTGGAGCAGACGGACCTGCCCTTCGCGTCGGCGAACGGCGCGATGCACGCGTGCGGCCACGACCTCCACACCGCCGGTCTCGTCGGCGCCGCCCGGCTGCTCGCCGCGCGCCGCGACGACCTCCACGGCTCGGTGGTCTTCATGTTCCAGCCCGGGGAAGAGGGCTACGGCGGCGCGAAGATCATGATCGACGAGGGCGTCCTCGACGCCTCCGGCACCCGCCCCGTCGCGGCCTACGGCATCCACGTCATCCCCGGCCCGAACGGCGTCTTCTCGATGCGACCCGGCCCGGCGATGGCGTCGTCGAGCACCCTCCGCATCCGCATGATCGGCGAGGGCGGCCACGGCTCCCAGCCGTCGAGTGCCTTCGACCCTGTGCCGGCGCTCACCGAGACCGTCTCGGCGCTGCAGTCGATGGTCACGCGCCGCTTCAGCGTCTTCGACCCGGTGGTCCTCACCGTCACCCAACTGTCGGCGGGCGAGGCGATCAACGTCATCCCCGACTCCGCGAGCCTCGGTGCGACCGTGCGCGCCCTCTCCGATCGGGCCCTCGAGACGCTCGCGGTCGAGACGCAGCGCATCGCCGACGGGATCGCGGCCGCCCACCGGTGCCGCGCGGAGGTCGAGTTCACGACGATCTACCCCGTCACCGCGAACGACGCCGGCACCACCGCCGCCGCGATGATGACCCTGTCCGACGTGTTCGGGCCCGGCCGCGTCGAGACCATGCCGGAGCCGCGGATGGGAAGCGAGGACTTCTCGTTCGTCCTGCACGAGGTGCCGGGCACGTTCGTCTTCCTGCAGACGACTCCGCCGGAGCTCGACCCGGCGACTGTCGCCTACAACCACTCGCCGCGAGTGCTCTTCGACGACGCGGTCCTCGGCGACCAGGCCGCTGCCCTCGCCGCCCTCGCGCTCTCCCACCTCGGCGCCTCTCCCGCCGCCCGACTCCCGTGAGGTGAGGCCGGGGTCGCGTGGGTCAGGCGGTGGCCGAGCCGGAACCCCAGAGCGGGTGCGTCGCCACGACGAGGAGCGAGATCGCGACCGCGCCGAGGACGATGGCGCTCTCGAGGCCGGTGACCTGAGCGCGCGACGCGAGGCGCTTCGCGATCGACACCACGATCGCCGCGGTGAGCAGAACCGCCCAGACGAGAAGCATCCACCCCGTGATGGTCAGGGCGAGGAAGGCCGAGTCGGCGGCGTCGGACCGCAACGCGACGACCGCGTCGCCCGCGACGACGAGGACCGCCGACGACGCGGCGAGGATTAGAGACGCGAGCGGGAGGACGAGCGCGGCGCGTCGACCGCCGGCCGGGGCGGCATCTGTGGCCGGGAGGACTGCCATGGGCACACGGTAGACCCGCGCCGAGGCACGACACAAGGAAACACTGGGTGACGGCGTCGCGGTGCGGGGTTCGGGTGCGTCAGCCGACGCGCGGGACACGAGCGTCGAGCCACGCGAGGAGGTCGCCGACGATCTCGTCGCGGTTCGTCTCCTTGTAGATCTCGTGGCGCGCACCGTCGTAGATCCGCAGGGTCACGTCCGCGAGCTTCGACCGCTTCACGTACGCGTCGCGGAGGAGCGTCATCCCGCGTGTGCCGCCGAGCGGATCCTCCGAGCCTCCCTGGATGAGCACGGGGATCGCCCGGGGCAGGCGCTTGGGCGGGCGCCCGAGGAAGGCGAATGCCTGCAGCGCCGTCCACACCGGCTGCTCCGCGATGTCGAAGGCGCGCGGATCCTCCGCGAAGGCCGCTCCGACCGCGGGGTCGCGGGAGAGCCATTCGAGGCCGGTGCTGTTCGGACCGCGCCAGCGCTTGTTGAGGTCTCCGGCGTTGATGACGCCGGGCACGGCGAGCGACGTGCCGGAGAGCACGAGGGCGGAGTACGGGTGGTCGCGCGTGACGATCCTCTGCGCCATGAGCGACCCCCAGCTGTGGCCGAGGAGCACGATCGGGACACCGGGGTACGCCTCGGCGATCGCCTGGCCGACGTGGAGGACGGAACGGATCGCACCCCGCGTGGTCCCGTCGCCGAGGCGGCCGAGGCCCAGGTGGTTCTCGCCCGTCGCGCCGTGGCCGCGGTGGTCGTCGGCGATGACGGTGAACCCGGCGCCGACCAGATCGGCCGCGAGTTCGCCGTACCGCCCCGCGTGCTCCCCCGCTCCGTGCGCGATGTGCACGACCCCGCGCGGCCGCTCGGCCGCCCACACGTAGTACCAGATGGTGACCCCGTCGGCGTCGACGAGGGTCTGCGTCTCGGGCGCCTCGCTCACCCCCACACCCTACTGCTGCATGAAAACGGAGATGGTGCACGTGACGACATGCACCATCTCCGTTTTCATGCAGTGGGTCGGGAATAGTTAGCAAGGGTAATGAGTTACGCTAAGTATCATGCCCCGTACCATCGCCGAACAGAGTTCGGACCTGCGGATGGGCACGTTCCGACTGGCTCGCCGCTTGCGAGCGGAGAAGTCCGACGACGATCTCAGCGACGGCCAGTTCTCGGTCCTTGCCGCCCTCTTCACGCACGGTCCCCACACCCTCAGCTCCCTCGCGGACCGCGAACGCGTCTCCGCTCCGTCCATGAACCGCACCGTCGGCCACCTCGAAGGCCTCGGCTACCTCACGCGCGTCACCGACGCCGAGGACAAGCGCCGGGTCACCATCACGCTCACCCCGAGCGGGACGGACACCGTGAAGGCCACCGTCAAGAAGCGCGACGCGTGGCTGACGCACGCCCTCAAGGCGCTCACCCCGGAGGAGCGCGGCACGATCGCCGCGGCCGCCGCCATCATGCAGAGGATGGCGGAGCGATGAGTGCGATGTTCCGCTCCCTCTCCGTCCGCAACTACCGGCTGTGGTTCATCGGTGCCCTCGTCTCGAACATCGGCAGCTGGATGCAGGCCACGACGCAGAACTGGGTCGTGCTCACCGACCTCACCGACAACGACGCCGTCGCTGTCGGCGCCACCATGGCGCTGCAGTTCGGGCCGCAGCTCCTGCTCGTCCCCATCACGGGCCTCATCGCCGACCGCTTCGACCGGCGGAAGATCATCCTCGTCACGCAGTCACTCCTGCTCCTGCTCGGCCTGGCGCTCGGTCTGCTCCTGATCCTCGGCCACGCGGAGCTCTGGCACCTGTACGTCTTCGCGCTGCTGCTCGGCCTCGTCAACGCGGTCGACGGGCCGGCGCGGCAGACGTTCGTGTCGGACCTCGTCGACGAGCACAACATGTCGAACGCCGTCGCGCTCAACGCCGCCTCCTTCAACGCGGCCCGCATGGTCGGCCCCGCGGTGTCGGGGCTGCTCATCGTGCTCGTCGGCGCCGGCTGGGTCTTCGTGATCAACGCCGTCACCTTCGTCGCGATGATCGTCGCGCTCGTGAACATCCGCACCTCGGAGCTGCGCGCCCGGCCGCGCGCGAGTCGGTCGCGCGGTCAGCTCGCCGAAGGGTTCCGGTACGTGCGCGGACGGCCCGACCTGCTCGTCGTGTTCGCGGTCGTGTTCCTCATCGGCGCCTTCGGGATGAACTTCCCGATCTTCGCGTCGACCATGGCCGTGGAGTTCGGGCGCGGTGCGGGCGAGTACGGACTGCTGTCGTCGATCCTCGCGATCGGGTCCCTCACGGGTGCTCTGCTCGCGGCCCGCCGCGAACGCGCACGGCTGCGCGTCGTCGTGCTCGCCTCAGCCGGCTTCGGACTCGCCGCGATCACGGCGTCGCTCATGCCGACGTTCTGGACGTTCGGCGCCTCGCTCATCCTCGTCGGTTTCACGACCGTCACGATGCTCACGACCGCGAACGGCTACGTGCAGACCACGACGGAGCCGGCCGTCAGGGGACGCGTGATGGCGTTGTACATGGCCATCCTCATGGGTGGCACACCCGTCGGCGCACCCATCGTCGGGGCCGTCGCGAACGCGTTCGGTCCGCGCTGGGCCCTCGTCGTAGGCGGTGCCGCCGGACTCGTCGCCGCCGGGATCGCGCTCTCCTGGCTGATCGTGGCGAAGGACCTGCGAGTGCATCGCGCACCGGGCGGACGGTTCGGCCTGCACCTCGACTACGCCGGCAAGCCGCGCGTCCGCACCGTCGTGCCCGAGGAGTTCTCGGAGCAGGTGGCACTCACGTCTCCCATCCCTCTGCCCCGATCGAATGCGAACACGCAGCACACCGCAGGGCGGAAGCGCACCCGCATGGGGCCCGCCCCGAGGAAGAACCGCGAGCGCCGCTGACGGGCGCGTACGGAACGCAGCGAGCGCCACAGCTCGAACCGAGCGCCGGAGAAGACCCGTCGCCCGGCTCGAGCTGTGGCGCTCGAGACCGATACGGGTGATCAGTCGGTGATGGCGGCGCGGAGCTCGGCAGCGGCGGCCCCGACGTCGTCGGCACCGTAGATGGCGCCGCCGGCGACGGCGACCCGGGCGCCCGCCTGCTGCACCGACGCGATGGTCGACACACTGACACCCCCGGCCACCGAGAACGGCACCCCCGACGCTTCGCCGTCCCGCAGCAGGGTCGAGAACGTGAAGCCCTCCTCGGCCTGCTCGTCGAGGCCCGCGTGCATCTCGACGAACTCGGCACCGAGAGCGACGACCTCCTGAGCGCGCTTCGGCTTGTCGGCGACGCCGATGAGGTCGACGACGACACCCTTGCCGTGCTTCTTCGCTGCCGCGACAGCTCCGACGATGGTGCTGTCGCCGGCGGAGCCGAGCACGGTGACGAGGTCGGCACCCGCGGCGAAAGTCATGTCGGCCTCGAGCTCACCCGCGTCCATCGTCTTGAGGTCGGCGAACACGATCTTGTCGGGGTGCGCCTCCTTGACGGCCGTGACGGCCGAGAGTCCGGCGCTCTTGATGAGCGGGGTGCCGAGCTCGAGGATGTCGACGTGCGGCGCGGCCGCGGCGGCGAGCTCGAGCGCGGCCTCCGTGGTGAGGGTGTCCATGGCGAATTGCAGTTTCATCGGGGTCCTTTCGTGTGTTGCGGGATGGGGGAAGGCGGTCACTCGAGGTTCGCGTGCCGGGGCCAGAGGTCGTCGGCGCTCAGACCCGACCGCTTCCAGAGCGAGTGGAAGAGGGCGTCGCCGAGGACCACGACGAATTGCTCGAAGAGACCGCCGGCGTACTGAGCCGACGAGGTGCCGGACCGGTCGACCTTGTCCGCCGCCGGCACGGAGACGACCGCGGTCGCGAGTCGTGCGAGAGCCGAATCGGGTGCCGTGGTGACCACCCCGATGCGTGCCCCTTCCTCTGCGGCGTTCTCGGCCGCACGCACGATGGCGCCCGTCGTCCCGGAACCGCTCGCCGTGAGGAGCACGTCCCCCGCCGTGATCGCCGGGGTCGTGACGTCGCCGACCACATGGACCTCGAGGCCGAGGTGCATGAGGCGCATCGCAGTCATGCGCAACGCGAGACCCGAGCGACCGGCCCCGATCACGAAGACGCGGTCGGCGTCGGCGAGCAGGCCGACGAGCGGCTCGAACGGATCACCGGACTCGCCGGTCGCATCGGTGATCGCGCGCTCGATGAGCAGGTCGAGCTCGCCTCGGATGAGCTCGAGCGACCCAGGGACGACGGATTCGGAGGCGGTCATCGCTCCATCCTGCGCGGAGGCGGCCGACGCCCGACTCCTTCCTTCGAGCGGGTTTACCTACCTGAAAGGAGGGGATGGGATGTGCGTATAGTCGGGTCATGACCGTCGACACCCTCAGGCTCGCCGGCGACCAGGCGGACCGTCACGCGGTCACGCTCGAGTCGATCCTCGCCGTGCTCCGCTCC
>CAKTZW010000005.1 GCA_934636065.1 uncultured Labedella sp. | reverse complement strand
CGAGAACCACGGCCGCGTGAACACGGCCGGGTCGTCGACGTGGAAGGACTCGTGCATCACGGAGGTCCCGGCGTCGGTCGCGAGGAGCATGTCGAGGATGCGCCTCTTGTCGTCGGCGTCCGTGCTCGTGAGGCCCTCGACCGCGAGGGCGATCGGCCAGATGTGGTCGACCGGGGTGTGCGGGCTGCCGACACCGCGGCCGGCCGTGCCCGCGTAGTAGGTGGGGTTCGCGTCGCTCAGGATGAAGCCGCGGGTCGCGAGGTAGAGCGGGTCGTCGCGATCGCACCACCCGAGCAGCGGGAGGGACAGCAGGCTCGGCACGTTCGCGTCGTCCGTGAGCAGGCGGCCGCCGAGGCCGTCGACCTCGTACGCGTAGATCCGCTCGCCGCCCGGTGCCTCCACGACCGCGTGCCGCCGGATGCCCTCCTCGATCTCGTCGCGCAGCGCCGCGGCCTCCGCCGCGAGCCCCTCATCGCCGAGGACCTCGGTCGCGATCTCCTCGATGTCGCGCAGCACGGTCGCGGCGAAGGCGTTGCCCGGCACGTTGTAGCCGTACGTGCACGCGTCGTCGCTCGGACGGAACGCCGACCACGACAGACCGGTCGCAGCGGTGAGGGAACCGCGACCGTCGCGCACGAGAGTGTCGGTGAGTGGGGCGTCGTGGCGCTCGAAGCGGTACGTCGAGCGGTTCTCGTGGTCCTGCTCGACGCGCCAGAGGTCGATCACGTTCCGGACCGCCTCGACGAAGCGCGCGTCGAGGTGGTCGATGCGCCCCGTTGCCCTCCGGATGTCGCTCGCGAGTCGGAGCGGATAGCACAGCGAGTCGATCTCGTACTTCCGCTCCCAGATCCGCGGGGACGAGTCGGTGAGGTCGCTCTGGTGCCCGGCACCGTTCGGCTCCGCGTTGAACGCGTTGGCATACGGGTCATGAGCGATGTCGTCGAGCTGCCGCCGGTTGATCGCGACGAGCAGATCGGCGAGCGGCGCGCTGTCGCCGGCGAAGTGGAGGTACGGCGTGAGCTGGGTCGTCGAGTCGCGCAGCCACATCGCGGGGATGTCCCCCGTGAGCACGAAGACGGTGCCGTCGGGCAGCGGCGTCATGGTCGCCTCGAGGGTGTCGGCGAAGCAGCGCTCGAACACGGCGGCCGTACGCTCGTCGAGGCGCTCCTCGACCCGGTCGGTCGTCTCCCGGACCAACCGTGTGATCCACTCGGCCGTCGGTGCGGCGGCTCGCGGTCCGCTCGTCGCTGCGTCGTTCCCTGCGTCACTCACCACTGAGCTCCTTCTCCTCGGCGTCGATCGCGCGTCACCGGGGGCCGCGTCGCCGTGTCTCTATTGTGCATGTTAAATATGCTTTAGCAAGTCCAGGTTAGGAGACCTGCGACACAGTGTGCACTCATGGCGTCGATCTGGCCTGAAACGACGCCGGTCACCGGCGATTCTGCGCCCGATCTTGACGCGCGACGGCGAGCAAGCGACACTGGGCATTCAATATACTTTTATTGTTCAAGGAGGAACGATGAAGACGACCTCACGGCTCGCCGTCACGGCGATCGCGGCTCTCGCCCTCGTGGCGCCGCTCCAGGCACCGGCACCGGCCGCCGCTTTCACTGCCGACCAGGCGACGGAGGCCTTCGAGGACTTCCTCGACGTCTACTGGGACGACTCGGCCGATTACTTCTTCACCTACAGCGATCACCAGATCCACCCCGAGCATGCGCACGGCCCGCAGGGCGGCCTCTACACCGACTACTGGTGGGAGGCGCAACTGTGGGAGATGGTGATGGACCGCTACGAGCGGACCGGTGACGCGCAGTCCCGCGCCCTCATCGACGACGTCTTCGCGGGCTTCCAGGCGCAGTACCCCGACTTCAGCGAGAACGACTGGAACGACGACATCGGGTGGTGGGCCCGCGGCAGCGTACGCGCGTACGAGCTGACCGGCGATGCCGACTACCTCGCGGCCGCCGAGACGATGTTCGCCTTCATCAGCCAGTACGAGGACACCACGTACGGCGGCGGGATCTGGTGGAAGAACGTCGACGTGGGCGACGGGACCCGCAACGAGAAGAACGTCGCGACGAACGCGACGGCCGTCTACACCGCGATGCGCCTGTACGCCGCGACCGGGAATCCGGACTATCGGGCCACCGCCGTGCGCCTCTACGACTGGCTCGACACGAACTTCAACAACGCCGGCCACTTGCGTGACCACGTCGCCGGAACGGGCCAGTACACCGACTGGGACTGGACCTACAACCAGGGCAACTTCGCGGGGGCGGCGCTCGAGCTCTACCTCGACACGAACTCGGCCGCCTACCTCGACGACGCGACGGACGCCATCGACTGGGCCGTCGCCAACCTCACCTCGTCCGGCACGTTCCTGCGGGAGGGCGTCGACGACACGGGCGGGTTCAAGGCGATCCTGACCCGCAACATCCGCCACCTCATCGACGAGGCCGAGCAGACCCAGTACGAGCAGCTGCTGACCGACAACGCGACCCAGGCGGCCAACCACGTGAACGCCGCCGGCATCGGGGGCTACGACTGGACCGCGCCGACGCCCGAGCTCTCGAGCACCGCGTTGCAGAGCCTCGCGGCCGGGGCGACCGTCGCGATCCTGCAGCAGGCCGTGCCCGACGGGTACGCGGGCGTCGTCGAGGGGTCCGGCGTCTACGAGGCGGAGAACGCCGTGCGCGACGGGGTCGACTCGGAGAGCACGGCGGCCGGCCGGAGCGGTCGCGGCTATCTCGCGGGCTGGAACACGAGCGGTACGAGCGTGACGTTCCACGTCAACGTCGTCGACGCCGGCACCTACCCGGTGGAGCTGCGGTACGCCGCGGGGGCCGGGAACGCGGTGCGCTCGGTGAGCGTCAACGGCGGCGCGTCGTCGTCGGTGTCGTTCCCGGGCACGGCGGCATGGGATGCGTGGTCGACCGTCTCGGCGACGGCGACGCTCGTCTCCGGACACAACACCATCACGGTCTCGTACGGACCGGGCGACGCGAACTTCCTCAACCTGGACCGCCTCGCCCTCACCCTCTGACCAAACAGCTACACCCGTCCGAGGGCGCCAGGTCTACCTGGCGCCCTCGGTGCGTGAGTGGCGCCCTCGAGCGAGGGGTGCGGCTCATCCGTCCGGGGCGTGGCGGGCACTCGAGGACGCGGCGCCCTCCGACAGGCTCAGGGACCGCCCTTCGACAGGCTCAGGGACCGACGCTCCGGCGCGGGTTACGCGGCGGAGCCCTGGCCGCGGCGCTCGGCGATCTCCTTGCCCGAGCGACGGGCGCCCTCCTCGGCCTGCACCTTGATCTCGGCGGCGATCTCGGTGAACGCGTCCATCGCGGGGTTCACGCCCACGAGGGTGAACGGCCGCTGCACGACACGGAGGTCGAGCCCCCAGACGTCGGCGAGCGCGCGGCGCAGCCACGGCGTGGAGTGGTCCCAGCCCTCCCTCGGCGAGCCCGGGTCGTAGTTGCCGCCGAGCACCGTGACGAGCGTCGCGGGCTTGCCCTGCAGTGCGGTGCCGGTCGGGTTGATGCGCTCGTCGGTGTAGGCGAGGTCGAACCACGTCTTGACGTGCTGCGAAACGCCGTAGTTGTAGAGCGGGATCGCGAAGAGGAGCGCGTCGGCGTTCACGAGCTCGTCCGCCAGGGTGGTCGCGAGGGCGATCGCCTCGTTCTGCTCGGGCGTGCGGTCGGCCTCGGACGGGAAGCGGCCGATCACGGGGTTCTGGCGGCCGAGCACGGAGTTCTGCCAGGCCGTCGCGGGGATCGGGGACGCAGCGAGGTCGCGACGGACGACGGTGGAGTCGGGGTGCGCACTCACCCACTGCTCCTCCACGAGGTCGCCGAGCGCACGGCTGGCGGAGGTGGTGGGCATGATGCTGGCATCAAGGCGGAACAGGGTCACAGCAGGTCCAATCAGGTCGACAGAGTCATTCGAGGCTCATACAGAGACATTCACGACAAACGCTCTGTTTTTCAGAGCGACTCCGATAACGCTAGCACGCTAGACTGGTGTCATGGCAACCCGGAGCGGCGATGTTCACATCTGTGACGCATCGGTCACGCTCGCCTTCTCCATCCTCGGCAAGCGGTGGAACGGCATGATCGTCTCCTCGCTCGGAGCCGGGCCGCTCTCCTTCGCCGCGCTCCGACGATCGGTCGACGGGATCAGCGACGCCGTGCTCTCCGACCGGCTCTCCGAACTCGCGGACGCGTCCCTGATCGAACGGAACGTGGACCCCGGCCCTCCCGTCGCCGTCGGCTACACCCTCACGGAGGGCGGTCGGCGCCTCCTCCCGATCCTCGACCAGTTGGGCGCCTGGGCCCACGACAACCTGACGGCGGCGCAACAGAAGAGCTGAGGCTCGCGAGCACCGAGTTCGTCAGCGTTCAGCCCTCGAGAGGGCTCCGTACCCGGGACAGGACCGATCGGCCGGCGATCGCGCCGAGCACGAAGAGAATCGAGAAGGTCAGAGCCGCGCCTCCGAGCCAGACCTGAACCGAGAGCGGACTTCTCACGATGCCGACGAGCACCGGCAGGATCAACGCGATCGAAGCCGTGCCGAAACACGCAAGAGTGACCGCGTAGCGGGGAAGGCTCACAGAGCGGTTGCTCCGCGCCCGCCTCTGAAGGACGACGGCGGTCAGGAGACCGTCCAGTGCGAGGAGCGGCACCAGTAGGACGAGGAGATAGGGGAAGAGGAGAACTGACGATGCGGCGAGAGCGTTCAGCGCATCGAGCAGACTCGCGACCCCGGAGACGGTGACGTTCACCGCGACCAGGCCGACGGCGAGGAGGACGCCGATGACAGCGCCTGTCAGAGTCGATGTTCCGAGGATCCCATGGCCTGGAGCGTCCTGCTGCGGACGAGCGGACCCCTGCTTCATGCCGCGAGCGTACTCGGGTCGACGTGAACCACGCCTCGCGACGAGCAGGCAGTGCCCGTGCGTCAGCGCTCGAAGCGCCAGTCCGTGATCCACGACGGGTCCTCGCCGTGCTCGTACGCATACGCGCGTGCAGCCGTGCGCGCCTGGTGCCACTCGTCCGCGAGCTTCCGCATCCCCGGCCGGTACTCGAGGCCCGGCACACGGTGCAGCACGTCGAGCGCGAGGCGGTAGCGGTCGAGGTCGTTGAGGTGGACCATGTCGAACGGCGTCGTCGTCGTGCCCTTCTCGACGAAGCCCCGCACGTGGAGGTTGCCGTGATTGGCGCGCCGGTACGCGAGCTGATGCACGAGCGTCGGGTACCCGTGGAACGCGAAGACGATGGGCTTGTCCCGCGTGAAGAGCGCGTCGAACTCCTCGTCGGGCAGACCGTGCGGGTGCTGATCGGGGTCCTGCAGCTTCATGAGGTCCGACACGTTGACGACGCGGATCCGCAGGCCGGGCACGCGCTGCCGCAGGAGCTGCGCCGCCGCCACCGTCTCGAGCGTCGGCACGTCGCCCGCGCAGGCGAGCACGACGTCCGGCTCCTCACCGTCCACCTCCGTGCCGGCCCAGTCCCACCGGCCGAGCCCGGCCTCGACATGGGTGCGGGCCTCGTCGAGGGAGAGCCACGCCGGCTGCTCCTGCTTCCCGGCGACGACGACGTTGATGCGATCCTCCGTCCGGAAGACGTGCTCCATCGTGACGAGGAGCGTGTTGGCGTCGGCGGGCAGATAGACCCGCACGACGTCGGCCTGCTTGTTGACGACGACGCCCAGGAAACCGGGGTCCTGGTGCGAGAACCCGTTGTGGTCCTGCCGCCACACGTGGGAGGACAACAGGTAGGTGAGGGAGGGCACCGGCTTCCGCCAGGGCACCCCCGCCGCGGACTCGAGCCACTTCGCGTGCTGGTTGAACATCGAGTCGACGATGTGCACGAACGCCTCGTACGTCGTGAGGAGCCCGTGCCGCCCCGTGAGCAGGTAGCCCTCGAGCAGTCCCTGCATGAGGTGCTCGCTGAGCGCTTCGATCACGCGGCCCTCGGTCGCGAGGTGATCGTCCGTCGCCACGGTGGGCAGTTGCCACGCCCTGTTCGTCTCCTCGAACACCGCCTGCAGCCGATTCGACGCGACCTCGTCGGGACCGAAGAGGCGGAACGTCGTCGGGTTGGCGGCGACGACGTCGCGCAGCCAGCCGCCGAACACGCCCGTCGCCCCCGCCGTGGCCGTGCGGCCCCCCTCGCCATCGGCGTCCACGTCGACGGCGTGGGGAGCGATGTCCGGGAGGTCGAGGCGCTCGACGGTCCCGCCGTTCGTGTGCGGACTCGCGCTCATCCGCATCCCGCCGACGGGACGCAACGGGAGCAGGACCGCACGGGGCCTGCCGTGCTCGTCGAAGAGCTCCTCCGGTCGGTAGGAGCGCAGCCAGCGTTCGAGCTGCGCGCGATGGTCGGCGTCGTCGCGGACCCCGGAGAGCGGAACCTGGTGCGCGTGGAACGTTCCCTCGACCCGCTGACCGTCGACCTCGGCGGGTCCCGTCCAGCCCTTCGGCGTCCGCAGGACGATGAGCGGCGGCATCTCGGGGGTGCGGTCCGCGAGCGATTCGGCGTCGCGCGCGCTCGTCCAGATGCGGCGGATCCTGTCGTACGCATCGTCCAGCGCGCGGGCGAGGCTCCGGTGCACGATCATCGGGTCCTCGCCGTCGAAGCCACCGGACACGAGGATCGGCTCGTAGCCGTGCCCGCGGATGAACGCGACGAGCTGCTCCTCGGGGATGCGGGAGAGGATCGTCGGATTCGCGATCTTGTACCCGTTGAGGTTGAGGATCGGGAGGACGGCGCCGTCCGTGCGCGGGTCGAGGAACACGTTGCCCCACCAGCTCGCCGCGAGCGGACCCGTCTCCGCTTCGCCGTCGCCGATGACGCACGCCACCACGAGACCGGGGTTGTCGAGCGCCGCGCCGTAGGCGTGCATGAGGGAGTAGCCGAGCTCGCCGCCCTCGTTGATGGAGCCCGGCGTCTCGGGAGCGGCGTGCGACGGGATCCCGCCGGGGAAGGAGAACTGCCGGACGAGGCGGCGCAACCCCGCCTCATCCGGCGTGACCTCGGGGAAGAGCTCCGAGTAGGTCCCGTCGAGCCACGCGTTCGCGACCATCGCCGGACCGCCGTGACCGGGCCCGCACACGTACACGGTCGGGACGCCCTTCGAGACGATGACCCGATTGAGGTGCGCGTACACGAGGCTGAGCGCCGGCGAAGTCCCCCAGTGGCCGAGCAGTCGCGGCTTGATGCTCTCGGGCCGCAACGGCTCGCGCAGCAGCGGATCACCCATGAGGTAGATCTGGCCGGCGGTCAGGTAGTTCGCCGCGCGCCACCAGGCGTCGACCGCGGCGAGCGACGGGTCGCCGTCCGGCGCTGTCGGCACGGTCACGGGCTCGGCTCCTCGGCGTGCATCACGGTGCCGGGACTACGGCGCCGGTGCCTCGCCGTCCGTCGGTTCCGCGTCGGTCGGAATGCCGGCGGGCGCCGACGATCCGTCGCCCTCCAGCGCGTTCCAGTCGATCGACGCGTCATCCACCATCGGGCCTTGGCGCCCGGCGCCCGGGTCGCCGGAGTCGCCCGTCGCCGTCTCCTCGACCTCTTCGTTGGTCCGGCTGTCGTCCGCCGTGCCGCCCGGCGTCGCCCGCGCGCTGTCGTTCGCGGCGTCCCCCGGGAGGTCGGTGCCGACGCCGTCGTTCCCGAAACCGCCGGTGCCCAGGTCGTCCGGGGCGAACTCCGGGTCGACGCCTTCAGGTCCGGTGCTGCTCTCGTTGCTCATGCGGCCACGCTACGACCGCCGGTCTCCCCCGGCCAGTGCCTTGCCAGCGGCGCGCGACGGCGCTAGGCGACACGGGTGTCGCGATCCGTCGGCTGTGGGATCCGCACTCGACGCCCGACGCCCGGCCGCGTAGCATGTCGGAAACAAGTGGGCTATACCATTTGAGCACGCTTCCCCCGAAGCGCTGATCGTTCGATCAGACGGCACGCCGACACAGGAACGGGAGCACCATGTCAACCTTCGAGGACATCGTCGAGGTCATCACCAACAACCTGTTCAGTCAGGTCGCGGTGCTCATCGGGATCATCGCCATCGTCGGTCTCGCCCTGCAGCGCAAGCCCATCGAGCAGATCATCGCCGGTGGCCTGCGCGCGACCATCGGCGTCGTCGTGCTCAACATCGGCGTCGAGATCTTCGTCGGCGGCTTGTCGAGCTTCCAGGTGATCGTCGCGAGCGCCATGGGCCTCGAGCCCCCGACCGCCGAGTCGACGCTCGTCGACTTCACGGCGGGCCAGGGCTCCGTCGTCCCGCTCATCATCGCGGGTGGTTTCGTCGTGCACCTCGTGCTCGTCCGGCTCTTCCGCGCCGCGCGCTTCGTCTACCTCACCGGTCACCTCATGTACTGGATGAGCGTCGTGATCGCGGCGAGCCTCGTCGAAGCGTTCGGTGACGTCAACCGCTGGGTGCTCGCCGGCGTCGGATCGCTCCTCATCGGGTGCTACTGGGTGCTGCAGCCGCTGTGGACGGCCCCGCTCATGCGCCGCGTGATGGGCGACGAGCAGGTGGGACTCGCCCACACCGACTCGACGATCGCGATCGCCGCCGGCTACGGCGCGAAGGCGCTGCGGCTCGGCGACCCGAAGCGGCACGACTCGGAGAATCTGAAGCTGCCGCGGGCGCTCTCCTTCTTCAAGGACATCAACGTCTCCACGGCGTTCGTCATCGGCGTCATCATGCTCGTCGCGATCGCGTTCGCCGACGCGACGGTCCTCGCCGAGCAGATGGGCGACGCCACGGTCCTTCCGGGGGTGTGGGCACTGCTCCAGGCGCTGCGGTTCGCGGCCGGCATCGCGATCCTCCTCTTCGGCGTCCGGATGTTCCTCTCCGAGATCGTCCCCGCGTTCAAGGGCCTCTCCGAGAAGGCGCTCCCGGGGGCGAAGCCCGCCCTCGACCTTCCCGTGACGTTCACGCAGGCGCCGACCGCCGTCATGCTCGGCTTCCTCTCCTCGACGGTCGTGTTCCTCCTCCTCATGGGGCTGTTCGCGAGCACGGGCTGGTTCGTCCTCGTCCCGCCGATGATCATGCTCTTCTTCGGCGGTGGCGCCGGCGGCGTCTTCGGCAATGCCGTCGCCGGGTGGCGCGGGGCGGTGTTCGGCGGCGTCCTGAACGGCGTCGTCCTCGCGTTCGGACAGTGGATCGGCTGGGGCGTGTGGGGCGACACCGCCCCGGAGCTCGCGACCCTGGCCGACTCGGACTGGTTCGTCGTCGGCTGGATCCTCGCGGGACTCGGCTCGCTGCTCGCCCCGCTCGGCGAGTGGACCCTGTGGGTCATCGCCGCGATCGTGGTGGCCGCGACGGTCCTGATCCTCGTCGCGCTCGGTCGCCGACACCGCGACGACGTGGACGGGATCGACGCTGACGGGATCGACGTGGACGGGATCGACGACGCCCGTGGCACCGCCGACAGCGACTCCGCCACCGCCGGGCCGGTCCTCGTCCCCGATCCCGCTCACCCGGCCGAACCGACCGGCGCGGCGGGGTCCGCCGACACCGATGCCGCGCCCACCCGACGCGGGACGCGCGGCGGGTTCACGACCGCCACCACCACGCGACCCGAGACGCTCTCCGTGCTCGCGGTGTGCGGAGCCGGGATGGGCTCGAGTCTCATCCTGCGCACGACGGCCCAGAAGGCGCTCGAGCAGATGGGCGTGCCGGCGGAGATCGACCACGCCGATGTCGGCTCCGCCCGCGGACGCCGCGTCGACCTCGTGATCGCGCAGGCGAGCTACCTCTCCGAGGTCGGCGACATCGCGCCGCTCGCCGTGCCGATCACGAGCTTCGTGGATGTGAAGCACGTGCGCGCCCGCCTCGAGGACGCGCTGGAAGAGAAGGGCTGGCTGTGAACGACGACACGAACGACGACACGACCGATGTGAGGACGCACGACCTGGGCGTCTACGTCTCGGAGGTCGCCGAGCGCAACCGCGCGGCGATCCGCTCCACAGCCGAGGCGATCGCCCGCACGGCGGAGGCCGGCGGCCTCGTCCGGCCGGCGGGCGCCGGGCACTCGATGGCCGCAGTGCTCGAGACGTTCTTCCGCGCCGGCGGGCTCGCCTTCGTCCGGCCCATCTGGCACCCGAGCGTGCTCCCCTTCACCGGCGCCCGCCTCGCCACGGCCGCCGAGCGCGAACCGGGACTCGGCGAGAAGGAGGCGCGCCGGGCCGCCATCACGGCGGCCGACACGATCGTCGTGTTCTCGAACTCGGGAACGAACCCCTTCCCGGTCGAGATCGCCGAGGTCGCCTCAGAGGCCGGAGCGACCGTCGTCGCCCTCACGTCGCGCGCCGCCGGCCTCGCCGCCCCGCGTCGGGCCTCACGCCCGCTCGTCGACATCGCGGACATCGTCCTCGACACCCTCGTTCCGCCGGGCGACGCCACCTGGCCGGCCGATCATCCCGTGACGGCACCCGTCTCGAGCCTCGCGACCACGACGCTGTGGACGATGATCCTGCGGGAGGTGCACGAGATCGCGCCGGACGCGCCCCGCTGGCGCAGCGCCAACGTGCCGGGGAACGACGAGTTCAACCGCGCACTCTCAGAGCGCTTCGCTGAGCGGATCCCGGAACTGTGACGGGGGCGATCTGCGCCGAGAGCTCGAAACGCGAACCCGGATACGTCGACGTCGTCCACTCGATCACGGAACCGCGCGAGACCGACGTGCGGACGAGCTCGAGCACCGGCGATCCGGTCGGGATGCGGAGCGTCTCGGCGTCGGCCGGGCGCGCGATCGCGGCGCGGATCACCTGCTCCCCGGCATCGAACCGGACGCCGTAGTCCTCGGTGAGCACGCGGTAGAGGGACTCGTGGCTGAAGTCGATCCGGTCGATCCCGGGAAAGGCGCCCGCCCGCACATGGCTGCGCTCGATCGCGATGGGCACGCCGTCGGCGAGCCGCAGGCGGGAGAGGGTCATGACCTCCACTCCGGACCCGAAGACGCCGGCCGCCTGGTCGTCCGCGGTCGCGACACCCACGGACAGGACGACGCTCGACGGCTCGTACCCGCGGGCGCGCATGTCCTCGGTGAAACTCGTGAGCTGGAGCGGGACGCTCACGACCGGGCGGGCGACGAAAGTGCCCCGTCCGACCTCGCGCGTGAGCAGACCCTCGCGCACGAGTTCGTCGATCGCCCGCCGCGCTGTCATCCTGGAGACGCCGGTCTCCTCGGCGAGCTGCCGTTCGCTCGCCGTCGGGGTTCCGACGGGAGCCCGCGCGATCTCCGCGCGGATCGCCTCGGCGAGTTCGCGGTACTTCGGCACGGTCATGTGTCGATCCTGCCATCTCGACCTCCCGCCGGACCGACAGCACCATCAGGACCGACAACACCACCGGGACCCACAGCACCCCAGCACCGACCGCAACAGCAGGACCGACAGGAAGGGCCACGCCATGGCTGAAGTGATCATCCTCCCCGACGCGGACGCGGCGGGCGCGCTCGTCGCCGACGAGATCGTGCGCCTCGTCCGCCGCCGCGCCGACGCCGTGCTCGGCCTCGCGACCGGGTCGACCCCGCTGCCCGTCTACCGCGCGTTGCGGACGCGGCTGGAGGGCGTCGACGTGTCGTCCGTGCGCGGCTTCGCCCTCGACGAGTACGTGGGCCTCGACCCCGCCCACCCCGAGTCGTACCGGTCGGTCATCGCGCGCGAGGTGGTGGAACCGCTCGGTCTCGACCCCGACAGGATCCGCACGCCGGACGGCGGCTCAGCGACCATAGATCGCGCGGGCGAGGATTACGAGGCGGCGATCGCGGCCGCGGGCGGCGTCGACCTCCAGATCCTCGGGATCGGGACCGACGGGCACATCGGCTTCAACGAACCCGGATCGTCGTTCGCCTCGCGGACGCGCGTGAAGACCCTCACGCAGCAGACCCGCGAGGACAACGCGCGCTTCTTCGACTCGATCGACGACGTCCCGATGCATTGCATCACCCAGGGGCTCGGAACGATCCTCCGCGCCCGCCACCTCGTCCTCCTCGCGTTCGGACCCGAGAAGGCCGAGGCCGTCGCCAGTGCCGTCGAGGGTCCCGTGACGGCGTCGCTCCCCGGCTCGGCGGTCCAGTTGCACGAGCACGTGAGCGTCGTCGTCGACGAGGCGGCGGCGTCCCGGCTCCGGAACACGGACTACTACCGCTACGCCTGGGCGAACAAGCCCGCCTGGCAGGGCCTGTAACCACCCACACCTGAAAACGTTGTGCGTGCACGAATTTACGTGCACGCACAACGTTTTCAGGGAGGGGAGGGGCGGGGTCTGGCAGGGTGAGGGGATGAGCAGCGGGGACATCGGCGCCGGCGGGATGAACCTCGACGCGGCCGCCGTCTGGTCTCGCGCCGATGACGGAGCGGCCCCGCTCGTCGTGCTGCTGCACGGACGCGGGGGGACGGAGCAGGACCTCGCGCGGCTCTTCCCCGTCCTCCCGGAGGGCGTCGTGGCCGTGTCGCTGCGCGCCCCGCTCCCGCGGCGGGACGGATTCTCGTGGTTCAGCGTCGGACCCGAAGCGCGCGACTTGATGGCCGAGCACGTCGCGCCCGCGGCCGACGCCGTGCTCGCGTGGATCGCGGAGCGCGCCTCGTCCGGGGAGACCTCCCCGCGCCGCCCCGTCGCCGTGGTCGGCTATTCGCAGGGCGGAGCCGTCGCCATCCACATGATGCGGCGCGCTCCACGGGCCGTCGACACCGCCGTGCTCATCGCGCCGCTGCTCGGCGTCGGCGACGAACCCGGGGACGACGACCTCCTCGGCGTCCGGCCGCCGGTGTACTGGATGCGCGGGCTGCGCGACGACGCCATCACGCTCATGGACGTGCAGCGCGTCGCGTACTTCCTCCCACCGCACTCGCGGCTCACGACCGCAGAGCATCCGCTCCTCGGCCACGACCTGTCCGACACCTTCCTCGCCGCCGCCGGCCGCTATCTGACGGACTGGGCGGGACGCACGACCGCCTAGGCCGACGGGGCGGGCGCCGCGACCGGATCAGACGCGGGCGGCAGCACCCGCCGCAGGATCCAGCGCTCGCCGAACGTCCACACCGTCGTGACGACGAGGTAGAGCGCGGCGGCGAGTGGCACGAAGAGCGCCACGATCGCCGTGAGGAACGGCAGGAAGCTGAGCGTGCGCATCACCCCGGTGAGGTCGGGTGTCCCGGGCGTCGTCGGAGTGGCGGGCGGTCCGCCGGGCGTGCCCGGGAGCGGCTCGGCGAGCAGCCGGCGTGACAGCTGGGCGGTGACGGCGATCACGATGACGATCACGGCCCCGAGGAGGGCGCCGGGAATGTCGAGCGAGCCCTCGGTCACGAGACTCGCGAAGCTCGACCCGAGCGGCATCCCCAGCAGCCGCTCGCTCAGCAGGGCGTTCGGGTGCCCGTTCACCGTCGCGATGATGAAGAGCCCGTAGATCGTCGAGACCACGGGGATCTGCAGGAGCATCGGGAGACACCCGGCCGTCGGCGACACTTTCTCGCGCTGGTAGAGCTCGAGGGTCTTGCGCTGCAGGGTCTCGCGATCCTTCCCGTGCTTCTTCTGGAGCTGGGCCAGCTGCGGGGCGATGCGCTTGCGTGCGTTCGCGGCCTTCACCTGCGAGACGCCGACGGGGATGAGCACGGCGCGCACCACGAGCGTGACGAGGACGACGGCGAGCGCAGCGGCGGCCGAGTCCGCCACCGGTTCGAGGAGGGAGCTGATGGACATGACGACCGCGTAGGCGGCGTCGAGCACGGCCGCGATCGGGCCGAATTCATACGGATTCATGGGGAGTGGTCCTGACTGTCGGACGATGTCGTCATACGGGAGTGGTCACGTATGGCTGCCGCCGGACGCCGGTGGGGACCGTGTGCGTCGGGGCGCGCCGGTCAGGGCGCGCGCGGGATCCGGTGAGCGGGAGCGCTCAGTGGGCGGCAGCCGGGACGACGCGTCCCGGCGCTCGCGGACGGGGATGACCCTCCGTCGTGGGATCGTCCTGCGCGCACACGGCGATGACCGGCGGCGGCTCGACCGCGCGATCGGTCGGGGTCGCCGCGAGCAGCGCGGCGACGATGCGGAGCATGGCGCGCGTCGCGACGGCGGCGCTCGCCGCGATCGCGAGCACACCGACGATGGCGAAGGTCGCGATCGACGGGGACGAGACGGACACCTCGAATGCCGCGGCGAAGAACCGCACGAGCATCTCGAGGAGGGCGATCACCCGCTCAGGCTACCAGCGCCGCCCGTCGATCCCCTGGGCGCGGTGCGCTTCGACGGGCGCAGCGACCGTGTGGTCGCTCGGCGCCGATGGTCGCAGCACTCACGGCACCAGCGCCGCAGCGAGGACCTCCCGGAGTACGCGCTCGGAGCCGGAGACCCTGGCGGGTACCTCGTCGAGTGTGCGCCGACCCCAGAGCAGGAGAAGCGCGTCCGCTGCGAGGATCTCGATTCTCGCGCTCGAGCTGTCGTCGGCGTCCGACGAGCCGAGACGAATCGGTCGCGCGACACGGTCCCGATCGGTCAGGTGGATATCGAGCCGGCCATCGAGCGGGCGGGTTCGCCCGAGACGCACCTGTCGCGGATAGAGGTCCTCGACGACCTCGACGACGCCGGAGACGGCGAGGTCGCCCACGACGAGCACGGGTCGCCCGATGGCGTCGGTCGCGTCCCACAGGTGCAGCGCCGTCTCGAGCGCCTGTCGACGTGCCCACGTCGCGACCACCGCGGGCGGGTACACGGTCGAGCATGCCTCGGTCGGCTCTCGTCGTCGCAATTCGCGCGTCAGCGACTCGGCGCCTCCGCTGAACCACACGGTCAGGGCGTCGGCATCGTCGGCGGGAGACTCGGCGTCCGGCTCGCTGACGCCGACGATCTGGGAACGCGCCCACCGGTGGACACCGCCCAGGTGACGCGCCAGATCCCCCAGGTTCCAACCGGGGCAGGCGGGGACCGGCGTCGCCAACGGCGTCGTCACGAGCACCTGGGCGAACCGGGCCGACGCCCGCTCGATCGAGTCGATGAAATCGACGTACTCCACGGCGTCAGGCGTGGTCGCGCCAGGTGTGGCGCGGCTCGAAGCCGAGCACCTTCCGTGCCTTGTCGATCGAGAGGAGGGTGTCGTTCTCGCCGAGGTCGCGGACGATCGGCACGTCGGGGAAGACCTCCGCGACGAGCTCAGCGTTCGGACGCGTCATGACCGTGTCGGCCGCGGCGATGATGAAGCGGTCGAAGCCCGGCCCGGCGACCTCGAGCGCGCGCTGCACCGCCTGCGCGCCATCGCGCGCGTCGATGTAGCCCCACGCGTTCCACTTCCGGGCGCGGGCATCCGCGTCGAACGAGGGGAACTCCGCGTAGTCCTCCGGGTTCATGACGTTCGAGAAGCGGAGCGCGGTGATCGAGAGCTTCGGATCCCACCGGACCAGCTCGATCGCGAGCTGCTCCTCGAGGTGTTTCACGAGCGAGTAGACGCTCTCGGGCCGCGCCGCGTACTCCTCGTCGATGGGGAGGTACGGCGGCGGCACGTCGAACGGTAGGCCGAGCACCGTCTCGCTCGACGCGTAGACGATGCGGTCGATTCCGAGGCGGTGCGCCGCCCAGAACACGTTGAACGTCGCGTTCATATTGTTCTGGAACGTCGCGATGTCGCTCGCGATCCCCGGGGCCGGGATCGCGGCGAGGTGGACGACGGCCTCGGCCCGCGGCTGGTCGTCGATGCCCGCGAGCGCATCGAGGACCTGTCCGAAGTCGGAGAGGTCGACGCGCACGTAGCCGCCCTTCTCCCCGTCCTGGTCGAGATTGACCACGTCGTGGTCCTCCTCCCGGAGGGTCCGGACGACGGTGCGGCCGAGCTTCCCGGATCCTCCGGTGACGGCGATTCTCATGGGTTCATCCTGTCTGTGCGGCGCGCCGGTCGCGACCCGGTTCGCCGCGCCGCGTGGCGGTGCCAGTGGGTCGGTGTCGGTGGGTCCGGTTCAGTCGGTGGGTTCGGTCGTCGTGGTCACGTCGCTCGTCGCATTGCCGTCCTTGACGGACGATCCCTCGTCCGAGTCCGGGCTGGATCCCGCATCGGAGTCGGAGGCCGAGCCGTCGGTCTCCGGCGTCGCCGGCTCCGACAGCCCCTCGTCGGCGGCGATCTGATCGGCTGTGCGATCGGCGTACGCGCCGCCGTCTCCGCCCGAGGAGCGCTCCGGACCCTCGTCGGAGCCGTCGCCCGCTGCGTCATCGGAAACGGCGTCCGCCGCCGAGCTCCCAGAACCCGCGGACGCGCCCTCGATCTCGCCGGCCACGATCGCCTCGGCGTAGCGCCGCAGGTCGGGTCCCGGCTCGAAGTCGATGAATCGGTCCTTCAGTCGCGCGTTGAGCTCGGCGAAGGCGTCCTCCCACGAGCCGTCGGCGTGCGAGCCGGCGACGTCGAGAACGGCCTCGCGCAGGACGCGGTCGGAGTCGTCGAGGATCTTCGCGCGCGCCTCATCGTTCCAGCGGATGTCGTCGGGGCTGATCGAACTCATGGTCTCTCCGTTTCCGACGCCGCCCTCCGGCGCCTCGATTCCCCACGCTAGGCGCGCCACTCCCCTGTGCTCACCCCCTTGCGCTGACGGATCGACGACCCGGGCGCCGCGCGTCCGCGGCCGCCCGCCCGGCCTGCCAGTAGCCTGGGGGCGTGACCACGAGGGACATCGACAACGCCGAACCGGCCGAGCCCGGCGGCCACGGCGGCCGCGGCGAACCTCGCGACCCGGAGCCCTCCGCCGACCCCGCGACCTCAGCCGAGCCCGCGCGCTCAGCCGAGCCCGCCCCGGAACCGGCGTCCTCGCGAGCGCGTCGCATCGGCGGGTTCATCGTCCGCACGGTGAGCTGGATCGTCGTCGCCGTCACCGTCGTGCTCCTCGTCGCGTTCGTGCTGGTGCCGCGGGCGACGGGCTCGACCCCGTACACCGTCCTCACCGGCTCGATGCGACCGGACCTCCCGCCGGGCACCATGGTCGTCGTCCGCCCCGTCGACCCCGCCGAACTCTCGGTGGGCGACGTCATCACCTATCAGCTGCGGTCGGGCGAACCCGAGGTCGTCACGCACCGCATCATCGAGACCGTCGTGACCCCGGACGGCCTCGAGTTCCGCACGCAGGGCGATGCGAACGACGCGCCCGACCCCGATCTCGTCCGGGCCGTCCAAGTGCGCGGCGAGGTCTGGTACGGCGCCCCTCTGCTCGGCTACCTCACCTCCGGCGTCACGAGCGACGCGCGGACCCTCACGGCCCAGGTCGTCGGAATCGCCCTCATCGGGTACGCCCTCTTCTCGGTCGTCCGAACGATCCTGCGCGCTCGCCGACGCTTACGGCCCCGTCTGTCGCGTCGGTGGAGAAGCGCGGCGACGGCGGTCGACCGA
>CAKTZW010000004.1 GCA_934636065.1 uncultured Labedella sp. | reverse complement strand
TCCGCTCGTGGGGTGTGACGCGTCGCTGCGTCCCGCTCCGGATCAGTCGAAGGAGGTCGTGCGGAACCGGTAGGCGACGGCGCTCGGGCGATCGGAGCCCTCGCGGTCGAACTCCCGGTCGGAAGTGCACGTGTATATATAGGTCTTGTTCCCGTCGGCGGGAATTCCGATGCTCGGTTTCGGTTCTCCTGAATCGAGGAAGTCGATGGCGATCGTCTTCCCCTCGAGCGGTCCGTCCGTGAGCTTCGCTGTGTAGCGAGCGGCGACTGTTGTACTCATGCGACCCATTGTCCTCAGCGGCGCGGCCGTTTCAAGGGGAGGGGTCGATGCCGGTCGGAGCGATTAGGCACCTCCTCCGATCGTGTGTGTATGGTGTGCCTGAAGAAAGGACCCCTGTGGCCACCACCAAGAAGCTCGTGATCGTCGAGTCTCCGACGAAGATGAAGTCGATCGCCGGGTACCTCGGCGACGGCTACGAGGTGCTCTCGAGCGTCGGCCACATCCGGGATCTCGCCGAGCCGAAGAACCTCCCCGCCGAGCTCAAGAAGGGCTCCGTCGGCAAGTTCGCGGTCGACGTCGACAACGACTTCGAGCCCTACTACGTCGTGTCGGACGCGAAGAAGAAGACCGTCGCCGAACTGAAGCGCGCACTCAAAGACGCCGACGAGCTCTACCTCGCCACTGATGAGGACCGAGAAGGCGAGGCCATCGCGTGGCACCTCCTCCAGGTGCTCAAGCCGAAGGTGCCCGTGCACCGCATGGTCTTCCACGAGATCACCAAGGACGCGATCCTCGCGGCGAAGGACAACACGCGCGAACTCGACGAGTCTCTCGTCGACGCCCAGGAGACCCGTCGCATCCTCGACCGCATCTACGGCTACGAGGTGTCGCCCGTGCTGTGGCGCAAGGTCGGCCCCGCACTCTCCGCCGGTCGCGTCCAGTCGGCCGCGACGCGCCTCGTCGTGGATCGCGAGCGCGAGCGCCTCGCCTTCGTGCCGGCGACGTACTGGGACATCACGACGACGGCCACGCCGGGCGCTGAGAGCGACGCGTTCGAGGCCCGTCTCGTCCGCCTCGACGGCACGCGAGTGGCCACCGGTCGCGACTTCGACGACAGGGGCACCCTCACTGCGAAGGTGACGACGCTCGACGAGGCGTCGGCGTCGCTCCTCGCGACGGCGCTCGCGGCGGGCGCAGACGCGCGGGTCGCCCGGCTCGAGACGAAGCCGTACTCGCGCCGCCCGGCCGCCCCGTTCACGACGTCGACGCTGCAGCAGGAGGCGGCCCGCAAGCTGCGCTTCTCCGCGAAGCAGACGATGAGCGTGGCGCAGTCGCTCTACGAGAACGGCTACATCACCTACATGCGCACCGACTCGCCGTCCCTCTCCGGGCAGGCGATCGCGGCGGCGCGAGCCCAGGCGGTCGACCTGTACGGCGCCGACTCGATCCCCGACCAGCCGCGCCTGTACACCGGCAAGTCGAAGGGCGCCCAGGAGGCGCACGAGGCGATCCGCCCGTCCGGCGAGCACTTCCGTTCCCCGGCGTCGCTCGAGGGCGCGCTCCGCGGCAACGACTTCCGGCTCTACGACCTCATCTGGAAGCGCACCGTCGCGAGCCAGATGGCCGACGCCAAGGGGCAGACGGCGACCGTGACGATCGAGGCGGCGGTGCCCGAGCAGGCGCAGTCCGTCGCGCGCACGGCCGAATTCACCGCCGCCGGCACGGTCATCACCTTCCGCGGCTTCCTGGCCGCGTACGAGGAGGGCAGGGACGAGGAACGCGTCGCCGACCCGTCCAAGCGCGAGGCGAAGCTCCCGGCGCTGACGGAGGGTCAGGCGCTCACGCTCACCGAGGTCGACGCGAAGGGGCACGAGACCTCACCGCCCCCGCGCTACACGGAGGCGAGCCTCGTCAAGGCGCTCGAGGAGCTCGGGATCGGACGCCCCTCGACGTACGCGGCGATCCTCTCGACCATCGTGGATCGCGGCTACGTGAGTCAGCGGGGCCAGGCGCTCGTACCGAATTGGATCGCGTTCAGCGTCGTGCGCCTGCTCGAGGACCACTTCGCCGAACTCGTCGAGTACGACTTCACCGCCTCGATGGAGGAGGACCTCGACGAGATCGCGGCCGGGCGTCGTGACCGCCGCGACTGGCTGACGTCCTTCTACTTCGGCAAGGACTCGCACCGCGGGCTTCGCCAGGTGATCGACAACCTCGGGGAGATCGACGCGCGCGAGATCAACTCGGTGCACCTCGCCGACGACATCACCCTCCGGATCGGTCGGTACGGACCGTACCTGGAGGTGCCGGACCCCGACGGCAGCCCCGACGCGGAGACGGGCGTCGTCCCGCCCCGTCGAGTCAACGTGCCCGAGGATCTCGCCCCGGACGAGCTCACCGCCGCGAAGGCGCGCGAACTGGTCGAGGCACCCGTCGTCGGCGATCGCGTCGTCGGCGTGAACCCGGAGAACGGCAAGGAGATCGTCGTCAAGACGGGTCGGTTCGGTCCGTACGTGACGGAGGTCGAGCCGGAGGCCGACGCGACGGCGAACGTCGACGCGCGGACCGGCGAGATCGTCGAGCCCGCACCCGCCGCGAAGAAGCCCAAGGCGAAGTCCACCGCGAAGGCGGCGGCGCCGAAGGCGCGAACGGCGTCGCTGTTCCGCTCGATGTCGCCGGAGGAGATCGACCTCGACACCGCGCTCAAGCTGCTCTCCCTCCCGCGCGTCGTCGGCGAGGACCCGGAGAGCGGGGCCGAGATCACGGCGCAGAACGGTCGCTACGGTCCCTACCTCAAGAAGGGCACCGATTCGCGGTCGCTCGAGTCCGAGGACCTCATCTTCGACATCGACCTCCCCCGTGCTCTCGAGGTCTTCGCCCAGCCGAAGTACGGAGCCCGCCGCGCGAGCTCTGCGCTCAAGGAGTTCGAGGCAGACCCGGTGAGCGGGAAGCCGATCCGCATCCGCGACGGTCGCTTCGGGCCCTACGTCACCGACGGCGAGACGAACGTGACGATCCCGAAGGCGGAGAACCCCGAGGACATCACGTTCGAGCAGGCCGTGCAGATGCTCGCGGACAAGCGGGCGAAGGGGCCGGCCAAGAAGCCGGCGCGTTCGGCGGCGAAGAAGCCGGCGCGCAAGGCGCCGGCGAAGAAGAAGTGACGGCCGCGCCGCCCTCCGGGCTCTGGATCACCCTGGAGGGGGGCGACGGCTCCGGTAAGTCGACCCAGGCCGGCCTACTCGAGAGCTGGCTGACGGAACGCGGCCGCGCGGTCCTTCGGACGCGCGAACCCGGGGGCTCCGACGTCGGCGTCGCCATCCGGGAGATCGTCCTGCATCACCGGGGCGACATCGACTCGCGTGCCGAGGCCCTGCTCTACGCGGCCGATCGGGCGCATCACGTCGCGGCGGTCGTGCGCCCGGCGCTCGAGCGCGGCGAGGTCGTCGTGCAGGACCGCTACCTGGACTCCTCGGTGGCCTACCAGGGCGCCGGCCGGGTGCTCGACGCGACGGAGATCCGCAACCTGTCGCTCTGGGCGACGGAATCGTCGTTGCCGGACCTCACGATCCTGCTGGACCTCGACGAAGAGGACGCCCGGCTCCGCCTCGACCGCTCCCGCACCCGGTACGACCGGCTCGAGGCCGAGAAGTCCGAGTTCCACGCCCGCGTGCGCGCGGCCTTCCTCGAGCTTGCGGAGGCGGAGCCCGAGCGCTTCCTCGTCGTCGACGCGGCGGCGCCCGTCGAGGCGATCGCGCGCACCATCCGCGAGCGGGTCGAGACGCTCCTCGGGGCCTGACGGCGCTCGTCCTCCGCCCGGACCGGCGCGGCCCTCCGAGGTCGGGGGGAGCCGGTGCGCCGAGGTCGGAGGTCACGGCTACGCTGATGAGGTGACGGTGTGGACGGAGATCACGGGGCAGCGCGACGCTGTCGCCGAGCTCTCGCGAGCCGCGTCGATCGATCCGCGCGCGGAGGCGGGCGTCGACTCCACCTCCGCCCTCGACGGCGGCGGACTCCTCGACGCGCTGCCCTCCGACGCGGCGAGCGACACGGACGGCGCCCCAGCGGGGGCGGCGCCCGAACGCCACGCGAGCGCGATGACGCACGCGTGGCTCATCACCGGTCCGCCCGGATCGGGCCGGTCCAACCTCGCCTACGCGTTCGCGGCCGCCCTCATGAGCCCCGATGGGAAGGGCGACGAGGTGACGGCGCGGCAGGTGCAGGCGCGGACGCACCCGGACCTCGGCGTCCTCGCGACCGAGAACGTCTCGTTCAAGATCGAGGACGTGCGCCGCTTCGCGACGACCTCCTACTACTCGCCCTCCGTCGCCCGGTATCGCGTCATGGTCGTCGAGGACGCCGACCGGATGACCGAACGCACGTCCAACGTGCTCCTCAAAGCGCTCGAGGAGCCGCCCGAGCGGACGGTCTGGATCCTCTGCGCGCCGAGCGACACCGACATGCTCCCCACGATCCGGTCACGCGTGCGCACCGTGCGGCTCCGGATCCCGGACGTCTCCGAGGTCGCCGAGCTCATCGCCCGGCGCGACGGCGTCGATGGGGCGACGGCAGAGCAGGCCGCCCGGCTCGCGCAGAGCCACATCGGGATGGCGCACCGTCTCGCGACCGATGCCGAGGCGCGTCGGCGGCGGGACGACACCGTGCGCACCGCCCTCGGCATCCGGTCGGCGGGCGGGGCCGTCCTCGCCGCCGCCCGCATGATCGAGGTCGCGACCGACGACGCGAAGGCCTACACCGAGTCGCGGGACGCCGAGGAGCGGGAGAGCGCCCTGCGCTCGCTCGGCGTGGAGCCCGGCGCAGCGGTGCCCGCGGCGTTGCGCTCGCAGTTGCGCGCGCTCGAGGAGGATCAGAAGCGCCGAGCCACCCGCTCCCTGCGCGACGGCATCGACCGGATCCTCGTCGACCTGCTCTCGGTCTTCCGCGACATCGTCATGGTGCAACTGGGTCGGCCGGAGGCCGTCATCAATCGCGAGTTCGCCGATGAGATCGCTCGAGCGGCGGCGGCCACAGCGCCCGCTCGCACGCTCGAGACCATGGACGAGATCGCGCTGGCCCGGAAACGGATCGAAGGGAACGTCGCTCCAGCCCTCGCCCTCGAGGCGATGCTGGTGTCGGCCGTCCGGTGAGGAAGAGGATGCAACGCACACGTCGGAGGACCCTGCTCGCCGCCGGAGCCCTCGCCGCGGCTCTCACGCTCACCCTCTCGGGGTGCGTGACCGCCTTCTTCCCGCAGGGCGGCGGCGCGCGGGGTCCGTCGTCCCCGGCTCCCATCGCAGACGATCTCGCCGACGACCTCGTGCCCTTCTACGAGCAGCGACTGTCGTGGGAGTCGTGCGAGGGCGACGGTCTCGACTGCGCCACCGTGTCCGCTCCCCTCGACTGGGAGAACCCGTCGGACGGCGAGATCGAGCTCGCGATCGTCCGCCAGCGCGCGACCGGGGGGGACCCGGTCGGGTCCCTCCTCATGAATCCGGGTGGCCCGGGGGCGTCCGGCTTCGATCTCGTCGCCGACAGCGTCGACTTCGCCGCGGGCGAGCCCCTGCAGCGCTCCTTCGACATCGTCGGCTTCGACCCGCGAGGCGTCGAGCGCTCCGCGCCCGTCGAGTGCCTCGACGCGGATGCGATGGACTCCTACCTCTACGACCTCCCGGAGGCCGAGCGGGGCACCGACGCCTGGATCGACGAGCTCTCGGACAGCAGCCGCGCCTTCGGTGAGGCCTGCGCCGAGAACACCGGGGACTCGCTCGAGTTCGTCACGACGGTGAGCGCCGCGCGCGATCTCGACCTGCTCAGGGCCGTCCTGGGCGACGAGCAGCTGCACTACCTCGGGTACTCGTACGGCACCTTCCTCGGCGCGACCTACGCGGAGCTGTACCCCGAGCACGCCGGACGGCTCGTGCTCGACGGCGCCATCGATCCGTCGGCCTCGATCACCGACGTGAACCTCGCCCAATCGGTGGGCTTCGAGAGCGCGCTCGCGGCGTATCTCGAGGACTGCCTCGGCTCCTCGGAGTGCCCGTTCGACGGCACCGTCGACGAGGCGATGCAGGACATCGCCGCGCTGCTCGCATCCGTCGACGCCTCGCCGCTGCCGGCCTCGGATGGTCGACAGCTCGGCTCGTCGACGCTCGTCACGGCGATCATCTACCCCCTCTACTCCGCATCGAGCTGGCCGTACCTGTCGCAGATGTTCGAGCAGGTGATGACGGGCGACCCGACGTACGCCTTCTTCTTCGCCGACCAGTACAACGGGCGGGACGAGGACGGCGAGTACCTCAACAACCAGACCGAGGCCTTCTCCGCCTACAACTGTCGCGACTACACCTTCGACGCCGACGTGGATCGCATGAGGCAGAGCGCGGCCGAGCTCGAGGAGGCCGCTCCCGTGATCGGCCCGTACATGGGATACGGCGACATCGGGTGCTCCACCTGGCCGTACCCGGAGCAGGCCGAACGCGACGAGATCCACGCGGCGGGAGCCGACCCCATCATGGTCGTGGGCACGACCAATGACCCGGCGACCCCGTACCAGTGGGCCGAGGCCCTCGCCGACCAGCTCGAGAGCGGCTTCCTCGTGACCTACGAGGGCGAGGGGCACACCGCCTACAACAAGGGATCGGACTGTGTGAACGGTGCCGTCGAGGCGTTCCTCATCGACGGAACCGTCCCCGAGGACGGGCTCACCTGCGACTGACGCGCGGCCTCCCGCGCGGACATCCGCGTCCGTTTTCCTGTTCGCCGTCCGACACGCTAAGATCGTTGACTGTGTGTTGCAGCAGCCCGGGAACGGGTCGGAGCGCACGACGCCGCCTTAGCTCAGTCGGCAGAGCGATTCACTCGTAATGAATAGGTCGTCGGTTCGATTCCGACAGGCGGCTCCACGGATGAGGGTCATCGACCCGCATCGGTTCGCGAATGACGAGACCCCCGGTTCCGCCGGGGGTCTCGTCACGTCCGGGGACGCGGGCGAGTGTCGCGGGCACCGGCGTTCCCGCGAGGCCGACGTTCCCGCGGCGGCGGTCGGCGTGTAGGTTCGAGGCATGTCGCCCGAACGGCTGCGGATGCTGCGCGATCTCCGCCGCGCCCGCGACCTCATCGATCGCGAGTACGCTCGCCCGCTCGACGTGCCGACCCTGGCGCGCCACGCGCTCATGTCGCCGTCGCACTTCTCCCGCCAGTTCCGGGCGGCGTACGGAGAGACGCCCTACGAATACCTCATGACGCGCCGCATCGAGCGCGCGATGATGCTCCTGCGTTCCGGGACGTCCGTCACGGATGCTTGCATCGCGGTGGGCTGCACGTCCCTCGGCTCCTTCAGTGCGTCGTTCTCGCAGATCACCGGCGAATCGCCGAGCGCCTACGCCCGCCGCGACCACGGTGCCGTCGAGGCCATGCCGTCGCGTTACGCGCACGCCGTGACCCGCCCCCGCCGCCGCACCCGCCGTGCCGCGTCGGCCGAGCAGGATCCGAGAAGCGGACTCGCGCCCCTCCCGCCTACGGTGGACGCATGATCTCCCTCCAATACTGCGCCGTCACCGTCGACGACATCGACGCATCCATCGCCTTCTACCGCGACGCCCTCGGCTACGAGATCCGCGGCGATGTGTCCTCCGGCGAGTTCCGCTGGGTGACCCTCGGATCGGGGACGGACGCGACGGCGGCGGAGCTCGTGCTGTCGCAGCCCCACGCGGGCCAGTCGCCCGAGGACGGCGACACCCTGCACGAGCTGCTCGCGAAGGGCGTGCTCGGCTTCTTCGTCTTCCGCTCCGACGACGTCGACGCGGCCTTCGAGCGAGCGCGCGCGGCCGGGGCCGAGGTGCTCCAGGAGCCCATCGACCAGCCGTGGGGACCCCGCGACTGCGCGTTCCGCGATCCGTCCGGCAACGTCATCCGCATCGCGCAGGCGTCCTGAGGCCGCAGCAGGGGTGTCTCAGTCGACGAGACGCGAGAGGGTCTGCGCGTTTCGCACCGCGTGCCCCTCGCCGTCGTTGTTGAAGTACACGTAGACGTCCTTGCCGAGCTCTCGCCACTCCCGGACCCGCTCCGCCCACCAGCCGAGGTCGGCGTCCGAGTAGGAGCCCGCGTACAGTCGCTCGTGGTCGGGACCGTGCATGCGCACGTACACGATGTCGGACGTCGCCCGCAGCACGCACGGGAGCCCTGCCCCGCTCATCACGCACACGGCGGTGCCGTGCTCCTCGAGCAGCCGGTAGACCTGCTCGTCGTTCCAGCTCGGATGCCGCCACTCGAGCGCGACGCGGATCCAGCTCGGCATCGCCTCGAGGAAGAACGTCAAGCGCGCGTCGTCGCGCTCGAAGTCGGGCGGCAGCTGCACGAGGAGGACGGCACGCCGGTCCCCGAGCTCGTGCCACGACGCGGCGATGCGCTCGATCCACGCCTCGGGCTCGTGGAGGCGACGGCCGTGTGTGAGCCAGCGCGGCGCCTTCGCCGAGAGGAGGAACCCCGCGGGCACCCGGTCCCGCCATCGAGCGAAGGCTGCGGGCGACGGCCACCGGTAGAAGCTCGCGTTGAGCTCGACCGTGGGGAAGTGGGCCGTGTAGACATCGAGCCGCCGCGCCGAGGGCGTCGCGGTCGGATAGAGCACACCGTTCCAGTGGTCGTAGCTCCAACCGGAGGTGCCGATATGGATTCCCACCGGTTCAGAGTAGGCGCGAGCGACGGGCGCCGCAGCGGGTTGCCTCGAACGGGTGGGCGACGCGCCCCTGTCAGTCGAGGACGAGGGCTCCGGCGCGCGGTGCGAGGAAGTGGTCCATGACGAGCTCGGCGGCGCCCTCCGCGGCGATCTCCTCGCCCGATGTCGAGCCCTCGACGGCGAAGTCCTCGCGCGAGAACACGAGCTCGCGGCGGACGTCGCGCTCGAGGACCGGGAGGAAGGCCCCGCTCAGACGGCTCCACGTCGGGCCGCCGAGCACGACGCGCGGGACGTCGATGAAGTTGACGAGCACGCCGATCCCGACCGCCACGCGGCGGGCGGCGCGCTCGAGGATGTGTCGGGCGGTGTCGTCACCGCCGGCCGCGAGCTCGGAGAGCGTGGTGCACGCGTCGTCGATCGCGAGGTAGTCCGCGAGGTCGGGGAGCTCGATCAACCCGGCCTGGGAGGCCTGAATCACGAGGGCCTCCGGCACGCAGGCCGCCGCGAGGCCGCCCCGGCGACCGCTCCAGCCGAGCTCCTCGGCACCCGGGTCGACGAGGATGTCGCCGATCTCTCCGATGTTGTTGCTCGCTCCCCTCAGCACCTGGCCACCCGTGACCACGGAGGCTCCGACGCCCGAGCCGAGGTAGAGGAACAGGAAGTCCGATGCGGAGGAGCGCCGGAGTTCCGCGGTCGCCGAGGCCGTGACGTCCTTGTCGAGCAGGACGGGGAGACCGGTCGCGTCGTGCAGGTCCGCTCGGAGACGAACGTCGCGCCACTGGGGGAGCTGGGGCGGGTCGAGGACGACGCCCGTGCGCACATCGAGGGGACCGGGAGCGGCGATACCGACGCCGAGCACACGATCGCGATCGACGCCGGCCTCACGGATGAGCCGCCCGACGGTGACGGCGATGAGAGCGGTGACCTCTCCGGGGTTCGTCGCCTGCGGGGTCCGGACGTGCCGTCGGTGACGCACCTCTCCCGCGATGTCGATGAGCAGGAAGGTCAGTCGGGTGGGGTCGACGTGGACACCGACGGAGAACGCGCCGCCCCCGTTCACGGTGAGGGGGATGCTCGGCCGCCCCCGGCCCGCGTCGGTCGGGTCGCTCTCGCGGATCATCTCCGCGTCGATGAGCCGTCGGGTGATGTTGGAGATCGTCTGGGAGGCGAGACCCGACGTCCGCTGGAGGTCAGTGCGGCTCTGGCCGGGGTCCCGACGGATGAGGTCGAGGATGACGGCCTGGTTGTAGTCGCCCAGGCGCGGCAGGTTGCTGCCTCGAAGCACTCGGCCTCCTCCCCACGCGGACTCGACGTACCCCGCGCGCCGATGCCTCATCCTATCGAATGGGAGACCGGGTCCAGCTCATGCGGCACCTACGTCCGCTGCGACGATCACCGGCGAATCAGGGAGAAAAGTGTTTCATTGACACCGCATCTTCAATTGTCCTAACATGCAATCAACGCTTTATCCCATCGAATAGGCAAAGTGGCCAACGGGAGTGAGCGGAGAGAGGCACCGCAATGAAGCGCTCCCACGTGATCGCCGCCGCCCTCACGACCGTGGTCGTCGGGGCCGGGCTCACGTCCTGCTCCGCGGACGGCGGCAGCGGCGATGGCCCCGTCACCATTTCGATCGTCGAGTACCAGCAGACCCGCATCGACGCCGTCGAGGCCGAGATCCCGGGCTTCGAGGCCGCGATGAAGGAACAGGGCCGTGACATCAAGGTCGAACTGGTCGCGGACGTCCTCACGGACGACCAGTTCAAGACCAAGATCACGCAGCAGCTCATCGCGGGCGAGGCCCCCGACCTCCTCGACCTCGGCGACAGCCTCGTCCCCGGATTCGCGGGCGCCGGCTACCTGTCGCCGATCGACGACTACCTCGCGGAGTGGGACGGGTGGGATCACTACCACCCCCACATCAAGGAGGCGATGGTCCGTCAGGACGGACAGATGTACGCCCTCGTCCACGACACCGGCGTCCAGAACCTGTTCTACCGAAAGGACCTCCTCACCCAGATGGGCATCGACACGTCCCAGCCCGAGACGTGGGACGACCTCATCTCGCGCCTCGAGGCCGTCAAGGAGCAGACGGGCCAGCCCCCGATCGTGATCCCCGCCGGCACGGCCTGGGGCGGAGGAGCCTGGAACGAAGGCTTCCAGCCGATCCTCGGCGGTACGGACGACGGCTACTACGACCTCGAGAGCGGCACGTGGAACCTCGAGAGCGAGGGCTTCCTGCCCGTCTTCGAGCTCTACAGCGAGCTGGCGACCAAGGGCCTCCTGCCCGTCCAGGACCTCCAGAACCCGAACCCGTGGGAGCCGACGAAGTACGACAAGTTCCCCGCCGGCGAGCTCCAGGTCGCCGCTCAGGGCACGCACGGTTGGCGCTTCGACTGGGGCCCGGAGGGAGCCTCCCCGATCGACGGACTCCTCGACAAGGTCGACACCTGGCAGTACCCGGCGTTGCGAGAGGGCGATGAGCCCTTCGGCTGGAGCGGTCTCGGCTTCGGCTACGCGATTCCCGAGCAGTCGGAGCACAAGGACGAGGCGATGCTGCTCGCGCAGTACCTCTCCGAGGGCGAGGCCCTCGCCAACCAGCTCGTCGCCTCCGGTGCTGCAGCGCCGCGCGACGACATGTCGGACGTCGAGCCGTACGCGAGCGAGGAGAAGCTCGTCCAGGCGGGCGACGACCTCGCGGCGAGCGTCTACGTGCCGACGGGTGACGGCTCCGAGCAGATCGCCCAGGCGATCGCGACGGCGACGGAGGCCATCCTCAACGGGGAGGCCGACGGGGAGGAGGCCTACGAGGCATTCGTGAAGGACGCCACGGACCTGCTCGGCCCCAACCTGGTCGCCGAGTGACCTCCTCGACCATCGTTCCATCCGCCGAGGCGGTGGCGGCGACCCCGCCGCCGCCTCGGCGGCGGTCGGGCCGCCGGAGGACCTGGCCGCTCATCGCGCTCCTCCTCGCGCCGTCGGCGCTGCTCATCCTCGTGTTCATCGTCGCGCCAGCCGTCTACGGCATTTATCTGAGCTTCACGAACACGCAGCTGACAGGGTTCGCGGCACGTGACCCCAAGGTCGTGGGGATCGACAACTACGTGTACCTGCTGACCAACGAGGACTTCCTCGGGTCGCTCGGCCGCACCGGCGAGTTCGTGCTCTACTCCGCGATCATCGGTCAGACGGTCCTCGGGATGCTCGCGGCGATCCTGCTCAGCCGGCCGTGGCTGCGCGGCAAGGGTCTCTTCGGGGCCGCCGTGCTCATGCCGATGGTCGTCCCGGAGGTCGTCGCCTCCCTCACTTGGGCGAGCGTGCTGTCGAACAACTCCGCCGGAACGCTCAACCAGCTCACGAACGTCTTCGGCATGGAACCGACCGACTGGCTCCAGGTCGTGCCGATGGCGTCGATCGTCATGGTGAACATCTGGCGCGGTGTCGCCTTCGCCATGATCATGTTCCAGGCCGCCCTCGAGGACGTGCCTGTCGAACTCATCGAGGCGGCGCGGATCGACGGGGCGACGGCGCTGCAGGTCTTCCGCCACGTGACCCTTCCGCTCATCCGCGGACCGGTGTTCCTCTACCTGCTGCTCACGACCATCAGCACCGTCGGCGTGTTCGGCCTCGTCTACTTCCTGACCCAGGGCGGCCCGGGTGGGCAGACGCGGCTCGCCGCCATCTACATCTACGAGCGCGCCCTGCAGTTCTCCCAGGTCGGGATCGGCAGCGCGGCCTCGATCATCCTGCTGGTCATCGTGCTCGTACTCGGGCTCGTGTACGTCCGGCTGTCGAAAGTGGAGGTGTGAGATGACCGCCGTCTCCACTCGTCGCCCCGCCACGGAGCCGGAGGCGCCGACCCGCACCATGCGGCGCCGGCGTCCCCTCACGACGCTCGAGAGGGTGCAGCGCACGCTCGGCTACGTGCTCATCGTGCTGCTCGCGTTGTTCTGTCTCGTCCCGTTCGCCTGGGTGGTGCTGAGCGCCGTCGACGCGAACGCCGGCCCGAACGTGCAGGTTCCGGCGTTCTCCTTCGAGAACTTCGTGCGCTTCTTCACGAACGAGGGCACACCGCAGCTGCTCGTCAACAGCCTCATCATCGGCGTCGGCGGCACGGCGCTCAACCTCGCGCTCGGGCTCATGGGCGGTTACGCGCTCGCCCGCTTCGAGTTCCCGGGTCGCCGCGCCTTCATGTACGGGATCCTGCTCATCCGGGTGATCCCGGCTCCGGCGACCATCGTCGCGCTCTACCTCATCATGGTGAACCTCAAACTCACCAACAGCCTGTGGGGCCTCATCCTCATCGAGGCCGTCATCCAGCTCCCGATCACGCTGTGGCTGCTCAAGGGCACGATCGCGGCGGTGCCCATCGAGCTGGAGGAGGCCGCGTGGGTCGACGGCAACACTCGCCTGCAGGCGATCTGGCGGATCGTGCTGCCCCTCGTCGGCCCGGGTCTCGGCGCCGCGGCGATGCTGACGTTCATGAACATCTGGGGGGACTTCCTGACACCCCTCGTGATGCTGCAGAGTCAGGAGCTCTACCCGCTCTCGATCGGGCTCTTCCGGGCCTTCAGTGAGCACAACCAGGTGGACTGGGGTCTGCTCGCGGCGAGCGCGATCGTCTACGTCGCCCCTCCTGCCGTGCTCTACGTGTTCGTGCGGAAGCACCTGCTGCGCACGAGCCTCGGCGGGGCGGTGAAGGGGTGAGCGGCGTAGCGACCGGTCGACCGGAGACCGCGGACGTACCGGACACGAGGCTGCCGGTCGTCGTCGTCGGTGCCGGCGGAATGGGCAAGGAATGGATGCGGATGCTCGCGCACTCGCCCCATGCCGTGCTCGTCGGCGTCGTCGACCTCGACCTCGAGCTCGCGGCGGCGGCCGTCGCGGCCATCGGTCTCGACGACGTGGTCGTGGGGGCCTCGCTCGTCGAGGTCGCCGAGCGCGCGGGAGCCGCGGCCGTCATCAACGTGACGGTGCCCCAGGCGCACCGCGTCGTGAACGAGCAGGCCCTCCGGGCCGGACTGCCCGTCCTGTGCGAGAAGCCGCTCGCTCCGACGGTGTCGGAGGCGCTGCGGCAGGTCGCCCTCGCGGATCTGACCGGCGCGCTCCTGATGGTGAGCCAGTCCCGGCGGTACTTCAACCACCTCGCGGCCTTCCGGCGCGCGGTGCGCGAGCTCGGGTCCATCGGAGCGGTGACCGCGCAGTTCTTCCACGAGGACCACGAGCCGGGCTTCCGCGAGCAGATGGATCACCCGCTGCTCGTCGACATGTCGATCCACCACTTCGACCAGCTGCGCTACGTCACGGGCGACGAGCCCGTCGCCGTCCGCTGCAGCTCGTGGAACCCGACATGGAGCTGGTTCGCGGGTCACGCCGCCGCCTCAGCCGAGTTCGAGCTCGCATCCGGTGCGCGCTTCGTCTACGCGGGAAGCCGCGCGACGCCCGGGCTGCAGACGTCCTGGAACGCCGACTGGCACGTCTACGGCGAACGCGGCGCCGCCGGGTGGGACGGCGACACCGTCGTCCGCGCCGAGGCCGACGGCGTCGCCGTCGAGGTCGCCGAGGGGAGCGAGGGGATCGAGGGCGCGCTCGAGGAGTTCGTGTCCGCTCTCCGCACCGGCACGACCCCGCAGAACGAGGTGCGCACCAACGTGCTCAGCCTCGCGATGGTCGAGGGCGCCATCCGCAGCAGCGAGCGCGGGGGCGAGCGCGTCGACGTCGCCGAGCTGCTGGAGCACTCGCTCGTCCGCGCCATCGCGGACGAGCAGGCCGGCGATGTCCGCGACCTGCTGCGCTCGTGGTCGAGCGCCGCCGACGGCATCGCCACACCGGCCTGGGGGACCACCCCGGCCACGATCGCGTCAGGAGGCGCCCGTTGACCAGCTCAGAACCCATCCGCGTCGTCGTCTGGGGGGAGAACCGGCACGAGCAGGTCAACCCGGTCGTGCGGGAGATCTATCCCGACGGCATGCACAGCACCATCGCCGACGGGATCCGCAGCCTCCTCGGTGAGGGCGCGACCGTGACGACGCGTGTCCTCGACGACCCCGAGCACGGGATGACGGAGGAACTGCTCGCCGAGACCGACGTGCTGCTCTGGTGGGGCCACACGGCGCACGACGAGGTGAGCGACGAGGTCGTCGAGCGCATCCACCGCAACGTGCTCGAGGGCATGGGCATCATCGTCCTGCACTCGGGTCACCACTCGAAGATCTTCCGCCGTCTCATGGGCACGACCTGCAGTCTGCGCTGGCGCAACGACAACGACCGCGAGCTCGTGTGGTCCGTCGCGCCGAGGCACCCCATCACCGAGGGCGTGTCGAACCCCATCGTCATCCCCGGCCAGGAGATGTACGGCGAGTTCTTCGACATCCCGGAGCCCGACGAGCTCGTCTTCGTGAGCAACTTCTCGGGCGGCGAGGTGTTCCGCAGCGGCATCACCTACCGGCGCGGCTACGGGCGCGTGTTCTACTTCAGCCCCGGGGACGAGATCTTCCCGGTCTATCACCACCCGGACGTCCAGCGCGTCATCGCGAACGGCGTGAGGTGGGCGCGGCCGGAGCGCGCGCGCGAGCCGTACGTCATCACGCCGATGTACCTCACGGGCGAGTTCGACCGCCCCGTCCTGCAGTCGCCGGACGGGCTCGTCGACTACTACAGCCGCGAACTCATCGCGCCGCGCGAGTCATGACTCGCACCGACCACTACCTGAACGACGTCGGACCGGGGAGGGGAGCCCGCCGCGCCGCGCGTTCCTGGCTGCACTCGGACGCGCCCTCGATGACGCTCGACGGCGACTGGCGCTTCCGGCTTCTGGCCGGGGTGCCGGGGACGCTCGGGGCGCCGGACGTGCTCCCGGAGGGCGAGACGCCCGAGGCCTTCGCGGAGCCGGCCTTCGACGATTCGGGCTGGGACCTCCTGCCCGTCCCGAGCCACTGGGTCCTGCACGGGGACGGTCGCTACGGCGCTCCGCAGTACACGAACGTGCAGCTGCCGTTCGCCCAGGATCCGCCGTTCGTGCCCGACGCCAACCCGACCGGGGACCACCGACGGTCGTTCGACGTGCCGGAGCAGTGGACGGACCGGGGCGCGTACGAGGCGGTCGTGCTCCGCTTCGACGGCGTCGAGTCGCGGTACCGCGTCTGGGTGAACGGCATCGAGATCGGGGTGGGGACGGGCTCGAGGCTCGCCCAGGAGTTCGACGTGACCGACGCCGTCCGGGCCGGCCGCAACACGATCGCCGTCCGGGTGCACCAGTGGTCGGCGTCGACGTACGTCGAGGACCAGGACCAGTGGTGGCTGCCGGGCATCTACCGCGACGTCTCCCTGCAGGCCCGACCGGTCGGGGGCGTCGAGGACGTCTGGCTGCGGGCGGGCTTCGACCACCGCTCCGGCACGGGCGTGCTGTCGCCCGAGGTCCGTGCGGGCGAGTCGGCTTTCCCGGTCCGGCTGGTCGTGCCGGAACTGGACCTCGACGTCGAGTGGGAGACGGAGGCGGACGTCGCGCCGATCGAGGTCGGCGCGGTCGAGCCGTGGACGGCCGAGCGACCGCGGCTCTACGACGCGTCCGTCATCGGCGGAGGCGGAGCGGAGACGATCGCGTTGCGCCTCGGTTTCCGCACCGTCGCCATCGACGGTGACCGCTTCCTCGTGAACGGGCGCCGGGTCGTCCTCCTCGGGATGAACCGCCACGACACGAACCCCGACCTCGGACGCGGGTTCGACGAGGAGTTCGTCCGGCGCGACCTCGAGCTCATGAAGCGGCACAACGTGAATGCGATCCGGACGGCGCACTACCCGCCGCACCCACGGGTGCTCGATCTCGCCGACGAACTGGGCTTCTGGGTCATGCTCGAGTGCGACATCGAGACGCACGCGTTCCACCATGGCGGCAGCGCGTTCGCGCCGGGGACCGACGAGTGGATGGACAACCCGAGCGAGGACCCCGAGTGGCTCCCCGCCTACCTCGACCGGATGGAGCGCACTCTCGAGCGGGACAAGAACCACCCGAGCATCGTGATGTGGTCGCTCGGGAACGAGTCGGGCACGGGCGCGAACCTCGCGGCGATGGCGGAGTGGGTGCACGGCCGCGATCCCGAACGTCCCGTGCACCACGAGGGCGACCACGCCGGCGACTACACCGACGTCTACTCGCGCATGTATCCGAGCATCGCGGAGGTCGCCGCGATCGGGGGCGACTCGACGACCCTTCTCATGAACGCCTCGGGAGCGCAGTCCGCGCGGCAGCGCTCGAAGCCGTTCCTGATGTGCGAGTACGTCCACGCGATGGGCAATGGCCCGGGTGGCATCGAGCTCTACGAGGAGTTCGTCGAACGTCACCCCCGGCTGCACGGCGGCTTCGTCTGGGAGTGGCGCGACCACGGCATCCGCACCCGCACGCCCGACGGGGTCGAGTTCTTCGGATACGGCGGCGACTTCGGCGAGACCGGCGTCCACGACGGCCACTTCTGCATGGACGGGATGGTGCTGTCGGACGGCACCGCGACGCCGGGCCTCGTGGAGTTCGCGGCGGTCGTCGCGCCGATCCGGTTCGCGTTCGACGTGGCGGACGACGCGGTCATCATCACGGTGCGGAGCCTCCGCCACTCCGCCGACGCCGGCGACCTGGCCTTCCCCTGGCGGATCGAACGCGACGGCGTGGTGATCGCCTCGGGTGCGCTCGACGTGGTCGACGCCGACGGCGGCCCGCTCGCCGCGGGTGGCGTCGCCGTCGTCCGTCTCCCGCTCGACACGGCGTCGACCGCGGAGACGGGCGAGCTCTGGCTCACGGTGTCGGCGACGCTCGCGGCGGAGTGCTCCTGGGCCGACGCCGGTCACGTGCTCGCCGCCGACCAGGTCGCCGTCGGCCGCCCGTCGCCTCGCGCCGCACGCGTCGGCGGGACCGCCACCCCGTCGCGCGCCGGCGACGACCTCGACATCGCCGGTCGCTTCACCATCGGCCCGGCGGAGTTCGAGCACGGCCGCCTCACGGCCCTCGCGGGATCCCCCGTCTCCGGGCCCCGCCTCGAGCTCTGGCGCGCGCCCACCGACAACGACAACGGCTCGCACATGGGC
>CAKTZW010000003.1 GCA_934636065.1 uncultured Labedella sp. | reverse complement strand
GCCTGGTACGACCCCGCGGAACCATTGCCCGAGAGGGGTCCGTCCCACAACGGCCTCATGCACCGTCAGCTCATCGCCCTGCTCGGCTACACGCTCGGCGAACTCTGGAAGCTCGACGACCTCGCCGCGCTCTGCGCGGAGCGGAATCAGTACGAGTTCCTCGTCACCGTGAAGCCGCTGGCCCTCGTGGGAGGCGTCGGCTCGCCACCGAACGCCACGGCCATCCTCTGACGGGTCGTCGCGATGTCCGCACAGGGCGAAGGGGCGAGGAGTTGCTCGGGAATCGACGACGGGGTGGAGCCTAGGAGAATCGAACTCCTGACATCCTGCTTGCAAAGCAGGCGCTCTACCAACTGAGCTAAGGCCCCGCACTCATCGGCCACTTGTCTCGATGAGCGGACCCACCGGGTTTGACCCTGATAGGCACGAATGAACCCACCGGGTTTGACCCTGATAGGAACAGTGGGGATACGAGGACTTGAACCTCGGACCTCTTCGTTATCAGCGAAGCGCTCTAACCGCCTGAGCTATATCCCCGTGGGTGGACCGAAGTAGAGATTACCCGAATTGGCGAGCTAATCCCAATCCGCGGGTGACATCGGTCGCCGGACGGTCGCTCGGCCTGCCGAAGCGTCGCACCGTCCCGAGAACTCACCGCCCTTCGACAAGCTCAGGGACCGACGGTGTGCGACAGTGCGCACGCTCGCGTTCCCCGCTCAGGGACCGAGCGACGGCGCTACGGCGGAAACGGAACGGTCCCCGGGTCCGGGAGGACTCGGGGACCGTTCTTCGACAGGCTCAGGCCCGCGCCGGTCAGTTGTTGGTGAAGCCGACGAGCACGCCGCCCGTGATCTTGACGCTCAGGTTGTAGAGCGCCGCGCTCAGCGCGCCGAGCGCCGTCACGACGATGAGGTTCAGCACGGCGGCCACGAGCGCGAAGCCCATGACGCGGTTGAGGCCGAACAGGGAGGTGAGGTCGTTCTCCTCACCCGCGATGCCGCGGTAGAGCTCGTTGACGCTCTCGAGTACGCCGGTGCGCTCGACGACCGTGTAGATGAGGAATGTTGCGACGATCGTGACGATCGCGACGGCGATCGCGAGGAGGAACGAGAGCTTCACCGCCGACCAGAAGTCGATGTACACGAGCTTCAGTCGGACCTGCTTGCTCGAGGGCTTCTTGGCCGACTTCTTCGCCAGTTTGTCTGCGACGGTGCTCATGCCTGCTCTTCCTGCTGTTCGTCCACGCTCGGGGCGCTCGTCTCAGTCGTTCCGGACTCGTCGGTCTCCGCGGCCACCTCAGCCACCTCGGCGGCGAGATTCCTGTCGCTGTTCTTCGCCAGAGCGATGATGCGGTCATCATCCGCGAAACGGGCGAAGACCACGCCCATCGTGTCACGTCCCTTGGTGGGGACCTCGGCCACGGCAGAGCGTACCACCTTGCCGCTGGCAAGAACCACAAGCACCTCGTCGTCATCGCCCGCGATGAGGGCGCCGGCGAGATCGCCGCGATCCTCGCTCAGTCGCGCGACCTTGATGCCGATTCCGCCTCGACCCTGCAGGCGGTACTGGTCGACAGCGGTGCGCTTCGCGTAGCCGCCCTCGGTCACCACGAAGACCGACGCGGCCGCGCCGTCGGGCGGGAGCACCGACGCCGAGAGCAGCGTGTCGTCGCCCCGGAAGTGCATCCCGATGACGCCGGACGTCGAGCGACCCATGGGGCGCAGCGTCTCGTCGTTCGCCGTGAAGCGGATGGACATGCCGTGCCGCGAGACGAGCAGCATGTCGCTGTCCTCCTCGACGAGCAGAGCCGAGACGAGTTCGTCGCCCTCGCGCAGGTTGATCGCGATGATGCCACCGGAGCGGTTCGTGTCGTACTCGGTGAGCGCCGTCTTCTTCACGAGTCCGTTGCGGGTCGCGAGCACGAGGTACTTCGCCGCCTCGTAGTCCGGGATGTCGAGGATCTGAGCGATCTGCTCGTCCGGCTGCATCGCGAGCAGGTTGGCGACGTGCTGACCCTTCGCGTCGCGGCCGGCCTCCTGCACCTCGTAGGCCTTCGCGCGGTAGACCCGGCCCTTGTCGGTGAAGAACAGGAGCCAGTGGTGCGTCGTGGTCACGAAGAAGTGCTCGACGACGTCGTCGGCCCGCAGCTGTGCGCCCTTGACGCCCTTACCGCCGCGGTGCTGCTGACGGTAGTTGTCGCTGCGCGTCCGCTTGATGTACCCGCCGCGCGTGACCGAGACGACCATCTCCTCCTCGGGGATCAGGTCCTCCATGGACATGTCGCCGTCGAAGCCGAACATGATCTCGGTGCGACGGTCGTCGCCGAAACGCTCGACGATCTCCGTGAGCTCGTCGGAGACGATCGTGCGCTGCCGCTCGGGACTCGCGAGGATCGCCTTGTATTCGGCGATCTCGAGCTCGAGCTCGGCCAACCGGTCGATGATCTTCTGGCGCTCGAGGGCGGCGAGGCGACGCAGCTGCATCGCGAGGATCGCGTCGGCCTGCAGCTGGTCCACACCGAGGAGCTCCATGAGCCCCGTGCGGGCCTCCTCCACGTCGGGCGAGCGGCGGATGAGCGCGATGACCTCGTCGAGGGCATCGAGAGCGAGGACGTAGCCGCGCTGGATGTGCGCGTCCGCCTCGGCTTTCTTGAGGCGGAACTGCGTCCGCCGCACGATGACCTCGATCTGGTGCGCGACCCACGCGGAGATGAACCCGTCGAGCGCGAGGGTGCGCGGCACGCCGTCGACGATCGCGAGCATGTTCGCGCCGAAGTTCTCCTGCAGCTGCGTGTGCTTGTAGAGGTTGTTGAGCACGACCTTCGGGACGGCGTCGCGCTTGAGCGTGATGACGAGGCGCTGCCCCGTGCGGCCGGAGGTCTCGTCGTTGATGTCGGCGATCCCCGTGACCTTGCCGTCCTTGACCAGATCCGCGATCTTGATCGCGAGGTTGTCGGGGTTCACCTGGTACGGCAGCTCGGTCACGACGAGCGACGTGCGGCCCTGGATCTCCTCGACGTTCACGACGGCGCGCATCGTGATCGAGCCGCGACCCGTGCGGTAGGCGTCGTGGATGCCCTTCGTGCCGAGGATCTGCGCCCCCGTCGGGAAGTCCGGACCCTTGATCCGCTGCATGAGCGCCTCGAGCAGCTCCTCTCGCGACGCCTCCGGGTGAGCGAGGTGCCACAGCGCGCCCTCGGAGACCTCGCGGAGATTGTGCGGCGGGATGTTCGTGGCCATGCCGACGGCGATGCCGACGGATCCGTTGACGAGCAGGTTGGGGAAGCGGCTCGGGAGGACGAGCGGCTCCTGCGTCCGCCCGTCGTAGTTGTCACCGAAGTCGACGGTCTCCTCGTCGATGTCGCGCACCATCTCGAGCGCGAGCGGTGCCATCTTCGTCTCGGTGTACCGCGGGGCGGCGGCACCGTCGTTCCCGGGAGACCCGAAGTTGCCCTGCCCGAGCGCGAGCGGGTACCGGAGGCTCCAGGGCTGCACGAGACGGACGAGTGCGTCGTAGATCGCCGAGTCACCATGGGGGTGGAACTGCCCCATCACGTCGCCGACGACGCGCGCACACTTCGAGAACGACTTGTCGGGGCGGTAGCCGCCGTCGTACATCGCGTAGATGACGCGACGGTGCACGGGCTTGAGGCCGTCCCGCACCTCGGGGAGGGCGCGCCCGACGATGACGCTCATCGCGTAGTCGAGGTACGACCGCTGCATCTCGAGCTGCAGGTCGACCTGATCGATCTTGCCGTGCGGGCCGACCGCGTCGTCCGGCGTCTCCGCCGTCGTGTTCTCTTCGTCTGCCATGTCTTCGTTCCCTAGGTCCCCGAGCTTCTCGAAGGGACGTCGTGTCTCGTGTTGTCTTCACCCTCCGACAGGCTCAGGGACCGTGATCCCGGCAGCGAAGGTCCACCCGCTAGATGTCGAGGAAGCGCACGTCCTTCGCGTTCTTCTGGATGAACGACCGACGGCTCTCGACGTCCTCGCCCATGAGCGTCGAGAAGATCTCGTCGGCAGCGGCTGCATCGTCGAGCGTCACCTGGAGGAGCGTGCGCGTCTCCGGGTTCATCGTGGTCTCCCACAGCTCCTTGTAGTCCATCTCCCCGAGGCCCTTGTAGCGCTGGATCCCGTTGTCCTTCGGGATCCGACGCCCGTTCGCGATGCCGTCGGCGAGCACGGCGTCACGCTCCGCGTCGCTGTACACGTAGTCGTGCGGAGCATTGGACCACTTCAAGCGGTAGAGCGGCGGCTGTGCGAGGTAGACGTAGCCCAGCTCGATGAGCGGACGCATGTACCGGAAGATGAGCGTCAGCAGCAGGGTCGTGATGTGCTGACCGTCGACGTCTGCGTCGGCCATGAGCACGATCTTGTGGTACCGGACCTTCTCCGAGTTGAAGTCCTCGCCGATGCCGGCGCCGAACGCCGTGATCATCGCCTGGACCTCGGCATTGCCCATGGCGCGGTCGAGGCGGGCCTTCTCGACGTTGAGGATCTTGCCGCGCAACGGCAGGATCGCCTGCGTCATCGGGTTGCGGCCCTGCGTCGCCGACCCGCCGGCGGAGTCACCCTCGACGATGAAGATCTCGGAGATCGACGGGTCCTTCGACTGGCAGTCCTTGAGCTTGCCCGGCATGCCGCCACCCTCGAGCAGACCCTTGCGCCGGGCGGTCTCCCGGGCCTTCCGCGCGGCCATCCGCACGGTCGCCGCCTGGATCGCCTTGCGGATGATCTCCTTGGCCTGCTGCGGGTTGCGGCCGAACCAGTCGCCGAGCTGATCGCCGACGACCTTCTGCACGAACGCCTTCGCCTCGGTGTTGCCGAGCTTCGTCTTCGTCTGTCCCTCGAACTGCGGCTCGCCGAGCTTCACCGAGACGACGGCCGTGAGGCCTTCGCGCACGTCCTCGCCCGACAGGTTGTCGTCCTTCTCCTTGAGGAGGTTGTTCGCCTTCGCGTAGCGGTTGACGAGCGTCGTGAGCGCCGCGCGGAATCCCTCCTCGTGCGTGCCGCCCTCGTGGGTGTTGATCGTGTTCGCGTAGGTGTGCACGCTCTCGGTGTACGCGGTCGTCCACTGCATCGCGACCTCGAGTGCGATCTTGCGCTCGGTGTCCTCCGACTCGAAGGAGATGACGTCTCCACCGACGATCTCCGCGCGCTTCGCCGAGTTCAGGTACTCGACGTAGTCGACGAGCCCGCGCTCGTAGAAGAAGACGTCCGAACGCGGCTTCGCGTGCGTCTCCTCCTCGACCTCTCCGGCGACGTCCTCGACCTCTCCGCGCTCCACGCGCTCGTCGCTCAGTTCGATGCGGAGGCCCTTGTTGAGGAAGGCCATCTGCTGGAAGCGCGTGCGGAGGGTCTCGTAGTCGAACTCGACCGTCTCGAAGATCTCCGCATTCGGCCAGAAGGTGATGGTGGTCCCGGTGTCCTCGGCCTCGCCCACGTTCTCGAGCGGAGCCTCCGGCACACCGTTGTGGTACCGCTGCGTGTAGGCCGCGCCCTGCCGGTGCACCTCGACCTCGAGCTTGCTCGAGAGGGCGTTGACGACGGACGACCCCACACCGTGGAGTCCGCCGGAGACCGCGTATCCGCCGCCGCCGAACTTGCCGCCGGCGTGCAGGATCGTGAGGACGACCTCGACGGTCGACTTCTTCTCCACCGGGTGGACGTCCACGGGGATGCCGCGCCCGTTGTCGATGACGCGGACGCCGCCGTCCTCGAGGATGGTCACGAGGATCTTGTCGCAGTACCCGGCGAGCGCCTCGTCGACCGAGTTGTCCACGATCTCGTAGACGAGATGGTGGAGACCGCGCGGTCCGGTGGACCCGATGTACATTCCGGGTCGCTTGCGGACTGCTTCGAGGCCCTCGAGAACCTGGATCTGACTTGCGCCGTAGTCGTTGCCGTCAGGGGTCGTGCTCGGTTCCGATGACATATGGAATTGGACTCCAAACCGTGGGTGGATTGTCCATCCATTCTACCAAGTCAGGGGCCGACGCCGACGCTTATCCGCCCGTCTGACGGGCTTTTTTTCGTCGGTTGACCTGATTTGTCGGCTCAGCCGTAAGTATCGCGTACGCCACGCCCCTGAACCGATCTGGGACCCCGTTTCCAGGACGGGACGTCGGGCCCGAGGAAACGGATGTTGGTGATGCCGGCCTGCGGAAAGCGCGCCGCGATGTGCGTCATGATCTCGGTGCGCATGAGCCGGAGCTGCGTCGCCCACGCGGTCGACTCGCACTGCACGGTGAGCAAGCCCTTCTCGACGGTGATGGGAGCGGAGTGCTTCGCCGTCTCCTCGCCGGCGAGTTCGGTCCATCTGCTCATGAGCTCCGATTGCGCGAGCGGCGAGTCCCAGCCGAGGTCCGCGGTGAGCGCGCCGACCACGTCTCCGAGCCCCTTCGGATCGCGGCCGTGTCCGAACGGGAGGCTCTCGTCCTCGTCGCGCGTGCGACGGGACCGGTTCGGCCGCGAGCGCGTGCCGGTGAAGATCTCCTTGAAGCGCAGGTAGACGCGTGACGCCTCCGACAGGCCGTCGGCCCGCTCCTCGTCGTCGTCACTCATCGACGATCCGACCCGCGTGGATGTGCACGGTGTGTGCCGTGAGCGTCTCCGGCACGTCGTCGAGCACCGCCGCCGTGATGAGGACCTGCTCGAAGTCGGCGATCGCGGCCGCGAGCCGGCTTCTCCGGCCCTGATCGAGTTCGGCGAAGACATCGTCGAGGATGAGCACCGGATCGCCGAGACTCGACTCCGAGCGGAGCAGCTGCGCCGCCCCGAGCTTCAGGGCGAGAGCGAACGACCACGATTCCCCGTGGCTCGCATACCCCTTCACGGGCAAGCCGTTCAAGCCGAACGCGACATCGTCGCGGTGCGGGCCGACGAGGGTGAGCCCTCTGTCGATCTCCGAGCGGCGGCGCGACGCGAGCGCGGCGCGGAAGAGCTCGGCGGCCTCCGCCACCGACTCGGGCGCCGCGTCCTCAGCCCGGACGGACTGCTCGCCGCGGACCCCGGTGTCCGGATCCTCGGCGTCCGCTCCGGCGATGGACAGGACCGACGCGAGCGTCGGCCGGTGGTCGTCTCCCACCACGGCGGAATAGGCGGCGGCGACGGGGTCGCCGAGCGCGGCCACCAGCCGGGCCCGGGTGACGACGATCTCGCTGCCGAGGGCGACGAGCTTGTCGTCCCAGATCTCGAGGGTCGTGAGCTGCGACTCCTTCAGCCCGGTCGCCCTCGCCGACTTCAACAACGTGTTGCGCTGCCGCAGTACCCTGTCGTAGTCGCTCAGCACTCCGGACATCCGCGGCGCCCGGAGGACGATCAGCTGGTCGACGAAGCGCCGGCGCGCCGACGGGTCGCCGCGCACGATCCCGAGGTCCTCCGGCGCGAAGAGGACACTCGAGAAGTAGCGCGGCAGCTCTCGCGGCTTGATCTGCGCGCGGTTCACCTGCGCCCGATTCGGTGTCGACCGATTGATCTGCACCTCGGCCAAGAGCTCGCGCTCGTCGTGCCGGAGTCGTGCGCGGATCACGGCGGAGTCGGCGCCGGCCCGGATGAGGGCCTGGTCCGTCGACACCCGGTGCGATCCCAGAGTCGACAGGTATCCGAGCGACTCCACGAGATTCGTCTTCCCCTGACCGTTCCGGCCGACGAAGAGATTCGCACCCGGCAGCATCGCCACATCGGCGGCCGCGTAATTGCGGTAGTCGCCGAGATTCAGGTGCGTAACGATCACCGTGCCACGATAGCCGCCGAGGGCGACATCCCCGCCGACGGCCGTGCTCCCGACCGCGTGCTTCTCAGCGACCCTGCCGCTTCTTGAACGGCTTCGGTTCGCCCTTCACCACGGGCGCGCGGCCCTTCCCCTTCGACGCCTTCGCCTTGCCGCCGCGGTTCGCGGGCGGGGTCGGCGCCTGAGCGACCCGGGCGACGGCCTCGTCGACGAAGGCGTCACCGGACTCGGTCAACTCGACACCGTCATCCGTGTTCGAGACGAGGGGCCGCCCCAGCTCCCTCTCGAGGGCCGCGACCGAGGCCTCGATCGTCGCCCGCGACACGTGCTCGCGGTTCGCGGCCCGCGAGTAGTGCCCCTCGGCGGCGACGGCGAGGAAGTGTCGCAGATCGGTGACGTCCACGACGGACTAGTCGTCGGCCTTCTTCACGGCGTGGCCGCCGAACTGGTTGCGCAACGCGGCCACCGCCTTCATCGCCGGCGAGTCCTCCTGGCGCGACACGAAACGCGCGAAGATCGACGCGGAGATCGTCGGCACCGGCACGGCGTTCTCGATCGCCTCCTCGATCGTCCAACGACCCTCGCCCGAATCCTCGACGTAGCCTTCGATCGCGCCGAGCTCGGGGTCCTGCTCGAGAGCACGCACGAGAAGCTCGAGGAGCCAGGAGCGCACGACAGTGCCGCGCTGCCACGCCTTGAACGTGCCGGGCACGTCGGCGATGAGGTCGTCGCGCTTCTCGAGGAGCTCATAGCCCTCGGCGTACGCCTGCATGAGGGCGTACTCGATCCCGTTGTGCACCATCTTCGCGTAGTGACCGGCGCCCACGGGACCGACGTGGACGAAACCCTCCTCGCGCGGGCCCTCGGGGCGGAGCGCGTCGAACACCGGCATCACCCGCTCGACCTGCTCGGCCGGTCCGCCCACCATGAGGCCATACCCGTTCTGCGCCCCCCAGACGCCTCCCGATACGCCGACGTCGATGTAGTCGATGCCGGAGAGCGAGAGGGACTCGGCACGACGCAGGTCGTCCGTGAACTTCGTGTTCCCGCCGTCGATGATGAGGTCGCCCGCTTCGAGCAGCCCGCCGAGCTCCGTCACGACCGAGTCCGTGATCGGCCCGGCGGGAACCATCACCCAGACGGTGCGCGGCGCCGGCAACGCGGCGACGAGCTCGGCGACGGTCGCGACGTCGGAGACGCCCGGGTCACGGTCGTAGCCCGTGACCTCTACTCCCGCAGCGCGGAGCCGGGTGCGCATGTTGCCACCCATCCGGCCGAGACCGACGAGGCCGATGTGCAGATCGCTCATGGCGATGTCTCCTCTCAGCGCAGCAGCAGGTTGGGCTGCAGCAGGTACTTGAAGCTGTCCGCTCCGGGCTGGTCCTTCGACGACTGGCTCGTGATGAGCATCGGACCGGGCTTGTTGGTGTTCTCCGATTTCGTGAAGGAGAACCGGACGAACTCGCTCCGCACGGCGTTGAGGCCGTCGATCAGGAAGGAGGGCTTGAGCGACAGCACGATGTCCTCGCCGGTGAGGAGGGCGTCGATCGACTCGGATGCTTGGGCGTGCTCCGATCCGATGGCCTCCATGGTGAGGCCGTCGATCGAGAAGCTGAAGCGCAGAGCGGCCTCCCGCTCGAGCACGAGCGAGACGCGCCGGACGGACTCGATGAGCTCGGCCGTGTTGATGACCGCGTAGTTGTCGACCTGCTCGGGGAAGAGGCGGCGGACGGGCGGGAACGAGCCCTTGATGAGGAGCGACGTGACGGTCTTGTCGTCCGCCGAGAAGGCGATGATCTCCCGGTCGTCCTTGCTCGTGAACGAGACGGTGATGGTTCCGCTGTGTCCGAAGGTCTTGCCGACCTCCTGCAGGGTGCGCGCCGGGACGAGAGCCGTGAGGGAGGGGGCGTCGTCGCCGCCGTCCCACTCGATCTCGCGGACCGCGACGCGGTAGCGGTCCGTTGCGACGAGGCTGATCTTCGTGCCGCTGACCTCGATCTGGACTCCCGTGATGACGGGCGTCACGTCGTCACGCGACGCGGCGACGGCGACCTGGGCGATCGCGGTGGCGAACTCCTCGGCCGGCACGACCCCCTGCTCTCCGCTCACCTGCGGGATGGTCGGGTATTCCTCGACGGGCATCGACAGGAGGGTGAAGTGCGCGGATCCGCACGTGACGGAGATGCGGTTGTCGTCGGTGCTGAACTCGACGGGGGCGTTCGGGAGTCGGGACGCGATGTCCGCGAGGAGGCGCCCGGAGACGAGGATCGATCCCTCCTCCGTGATGTCCGCCGCGATCGTGGTCTGCGCCGATACCTCGTAGTCGAAGCTCGAGAGGGTGAGGCCGTCGGGAGAGGATTCGATGAGGACGCCGCTCAGGATCGGGAGGGTCGTGCGCTGCGGGAGGAGCTTCACCGCAAAGGACACCGCTTCGCTGAACACATCTCTATTGACGCTGAACCGCACTTGTCACCTCTGTCCTCTGGGCACTAGACGACACCATGCTATCCGCAGGTGCGCGGCGCAACCCGCCGCGATCCGGCCCGAGAGGCGCCGTCGAGCGCCGGGGAACGAAAAGGTTGGTGGACCGAGAGAGAGATTAATTAACTCTTAACGGTCTTAACGCCTGTGGAGAGTGTGGATAACCCGGCACTCCCCTGTCGCGCGTAGGGAACTACATCGGTGTGAGTTGTGCGGGCGGTGTGTGATTCGAGGCGGCGTCCTCGAGCCGTCGATGCCGGAGTAAACGTGTTGTTCACATGGCGGAGGGCTCTCTCAACATTAAGCTCGCGGTTTCCCGGGCCGTTTCCACAAGTTATCCACATTGTGCAGAGACGCATGATGGCCTCGACGGGACGGCGTGTCAATACGCGCGTCGGGGGGACAGGCGGGCGCGGCGCGATGGCGCGCCCGGTCCCCGAGCTCGTCGGAGGGTGGTCCCTGAGCCTGCCGAGAGGGCGGTCGTGACTCCCTCGACAGGCGTCTGCTGCCGATGCGAGGGCAGGGTCAGCGATTGCCCTGCTTGATGCGGCTCGTGAGCTCGGTGACCTGGTTGTAGATGGAGCGACGTTCCTGCATGAGGTCGGAGATCTTCTTGTTCGCGTACATCACGGTCGTGTGGTCGCGATTGCCGAACAGCTGACCGATCTTCGGGAGGGAGAGGTTCGTCAGTTCGCGGCACAGGTACATCGCGATCTGCCGAGCGATGGCGACGGCCTGCGAACGGCTCGAGCCGTACAGGTCCTCGACCGAGAGCTTGAAGTAGGCCGCGGTCGTGTTGATGATGTCGACGGGAGAGATGACGTTGTCGTCATCGAGCGTGATGAGGTCCTTGAGCACCGTCTGCACGAGGGCCATGTCGACGGGCGTGCGGTTGAGGCTCGCGAACGCCGTGACGCGGATGAGCGTCCCCTCAAGCTCCCGGATGTTCGAGGACACCTTCGAGGCGATGAACTCGAGGACCTCGTCGGGGATCTGGAGGCGCTCGCTCTGCGCCTTCTTGCGGAGGATCGCGATGCGGGTCTCGAGGTCCGGCGCCTGGACGTCGGTGATGAGGCCCCATTCGAAGCGCGACCGCATCCGATCCTCGAAGCCCGTGAGGTGCTTGGGCGGCAGGTCGCTCGTGATGACGACCTGCTTGTTGTGGTCGTGGAGCGTGTTGAAGGTGTGGAAGAACGCCTCCTGAGTCTCCGCCTTGTTCTGCAGGAACTGGATGTCGTCGATCAGGAGGATGTCGATGTCGCGGTAGCGCGCCTGGAACGCCGCTCCCCGGTTGTTCGCGATCGAGTTGATGAAGTCGTTCGTGAACTCCTCGCTCGAGACGTAGCGGACGCGGATCCCCGGGTAGAGGGAGATCGCGTAGTGACCGATCGCGTGAAGGAGGTGGGTCTTGCCGAGCCCGGACTCCCCGTAGATGAAGAGGGGGTTGTAGGCCTTCGCCGGCGCCTCGGCGACAGCGACGGCCGCGGCGTGGGCGAATCGGTTGGACTGCCCGATGACGAAACTGTCGAAGGAGTACTTCGCGTTGAGACGGGTGTCGTTCTGTCGGGCCGGGAGGACCTGGTCGACGATGGGCGCGAGGCTCGCGGTCTGCTCGGTGTACGTCCCCGGAGTCGCGGTGGGGGCGGGCGTCGGAGCGCCGACCTCGGGTGCCGGCTGCAGTTCGCTGTCGATGATCTCGGGATTGACGACGACGGCGAAGGTGTGGGCGCCGTGCTCTCGCTCCGTCGCACTGAGCGCCGCGATGATCGGCGTGCGCATGCGCTGATTCAGTTGGCCGGCGGTGAAGTCGTTCGGAACCTCGAGATAGAAGGTGCCGCCCATGACCCCCTTGGGAACGACGAGTCCGAGGAATCCGTGCAGCGGCGCGGTGATCCGCTCGTCGGTGGCGAGGACATCGAGCACCGTCTGCCAGCGTCGCACGATGTCCTGCTGGTCGTCTGCCATGGTGCCCCCGGGAGGTCGTCCGCACTACGGGCGTGCGGGAGGTGGAGAAAGGATCGGCGCGGGCGCCGCGCCACAGATGGAACCGCAGCGACTGGACCCCCGCGGAGGCCCCGTCACCAGCCTGTGGATAACTGTCTGAACACGGTAACCAGAACCGGTGGAGGAGGCAAAACACACCATACGTCGAGCGAGACACGCGAGGCGAGGGGCTGGGCAACCGCTGTGCATACCGCCTCGGCGCTGCACCCGGTTTGACCGACGCGCCGAGAAGCCGTAGTTTTAATCAGTTGACGCCTGCCTTCGGGCACCGAGCTTTCCCTGCCGCATATCAGAGCGGCATGCGGATCATTCATCAGGAGAAGAGTCATGAGCAAGAGAACGTTCCAGCCGAACAACCGTCGTCGCGCCAAGGTCCACGGCTTCCGCCTGCGCATGCGCACCCGTGCGGGTCGCGCGATCCTCGCGGCTCGTCGCCGCAAGGGTCGTACCGAACTCTCCGCGTAATCGCGCTTCGGCGCTCCGGACTCGGTGATCGACGGTGCTCGCGAAGGTCAATCGCATCGCGAAGGCCGACGACTACCGTGCGGTCGTTCGCCGCGGTCGTCGCGTCGTCTCCGAGAACACGGTCAGCTACATCTCAATGAACCCGAATGGTGGTCCGCCACGATTCGGGTTCATTGTTGCGAAGACCGTCGGTAACGCGGTCGTGCGCAACACGGTGCGGCGTCGGCTCAAGGCCGCAACCTTTTCCGCTCTCGTCAGGACTAATGAGGGGACCGACGTCGTGATCCGTGCTCTCCCTGCCGCCGCGGCCGCTCCCTACCGCACGCTCGTCGCCGATGTCGAGCGCGCGGTGTCGACGACGCCGAGAGCGCGATGAGCGCCGCTGTACAGGAGGCGACGATCGGGCGATCACCGATCCTCATCACCCTCGACATCCTCCTTCTGCTCCCCCGCAACGTCGCGGTGGCGATCCTCATCGTCTATCGTCGCCTGATCTCGCCGCTCTACGGCGATGTCTGTCGGTACTACCCGTCGTGCTCCTCGTACACTCTGCAGGCCATCCAGCGCCACGGTCTTCTGATCGGCGTGTTCCTCGGGGCGCGGCGCCTCTTGCGCTGCCATCCCTGGGCCGAGGGCGGCTTCGACGAGATCCCCGAGAAGCGGTCGTTCAGGCATGTCGTGACCCGTTCCGGCTTCGTTCTTCCGTCCAGCCAGAGAAAGGGCTGATCACCACATGGACCCGTTGTCCCTCATCCTCTGGCCACTCAAATGGGTGGTCGAGCTCCTGCTCGTGGGATGGCACGCGCTCTTCTCCGCGATCGGCCTCGAGGCGGCCGCCGGCATCACCTGGGTGCTGTCGATCGTCGGGCTCGTGCTCGTCGTGCGTGCGGCCCTCATTCCGCTGTTCGTCCGTCAGATCAAGAATCAGCGGAAGATGCTCGAGGTCGCGCCACAGCTGAAGAAGATCCAGGACAAGTACCGCGGAAAGCGTGATCAGCTCTCTCGTGAGGCCATGAGCCGCGAGACCATGGCGGTCTACAAGAACGCGGGGACCAACCCGTTGGGCTCCTGTCTGCCGCTTCTGGTGCAGATGCCGATCTTTTTCGCCCTGTTCTCCGTGCTGAACGACGCTCAGCACTCGAAGACGGGCGTCGGCCCGCTCAACGAGCAGCTCGCGCAGCAGTTCGGCAGCGCGAGCCTGTTCGGAGCCCCGCTGCACATGAGCTTCTCCACCGCGATGGGCGAGGGCGAGGTCGGCGTCATGGTGATCGCCGCCGTGATGGTCGTGCTCATGACCGCATCGCAGTTCGTGACCCAGCTGCAGATCGTCTCGAAGAACATCTCCGAGGAGACCAAGGCCTCCCCCATGTTCCGTCAGCAGCGCATCCTGCTGTACCTGCTCCCCTTCGTCTTCCTCTTCTCCGGCTTCGCCTTCCCCCTCGGCGTGATGTTCTACTGGCTGACGAGCAACATCTGGACGATGGTCCAGCAGTTCATCATCATCAGGAACATGCCGATGCCCGGCACGGAGGCCGCGAAGGAGCGCGAGCAGCGACTGGCCCGCAAGGGCAAGCTGCAGGCCAATGAGAAGGCCGAGGCCGGCGGCACCATGGTGGTCGAGGAGAAGAGGCCGACGCAGCGGCAGCAGCCGGTCGGCAAGAACCGCGCCAAGAAGGCCGCACAGAACAAGCGACCGGGGACGCCGGAATCGGGTCCCGCAACGAGTGGAAAGTAGAAGGATGTCGGACCTGATCGACCGCGCTGCCGCGCAAAAGCCGCGCCGGGACGAGCCTACGATCGCGCAGCTCGAGGAAGAAGGCGAGATCGCCGCCGACTACATCGAAGAGTTCCTGGACATCTGCGACCTCGACGGCGACCTCGAGATCGACGTGCGGAACGGGCGCGCGTACGTCTCGGTCGCCGCCGCCGGGGAGAGCAATCTCCGAGTGTTGGCGAAGCCAGACGTGGTCGGCGCGCTTCAGGAACTCGTCCGGCTCGTCGTGCAGAACACCAACGGGTCGTTCTCTCGATTGATCCTCGACATCGGGGGGTCGCGCGACGCGCGTCAGGCCGAACTGGCGCAGCTCGTCGAAGCGGCGATCGCGCGCATCGAATCGGGCGCTCAGAATGCCGCGCTTCCGCCGATGTCGAGCTATGAGCGCAAGCTCGTCCACGACCTCGTCTCGGAGCGCGGGTTCGTGTCCGCTTCGCAGGGCGAGGGGCAGGACCGTCATACGGTCATCACTCGCTCGTGAGCGCCGTTTCACGTGAAACGGTGGCCCGTCCGTGAGTGACGTGGGCGTCGAAGCCGAGCCGGCGGTCGCCGAGGCACTGGCGGGTGAACGAATCGACGTACTCAGGCGTTTCGCTCACAACCTCACTGTCCACGGGGAGGAGCGCGGGCTGATCGGACCGCTGGAGCTCCCACGGCTGTGGAGCCGTCACATCCTCAACAGCGCGATCGTTGCTCCGTTGCTCCGACCCGGCCTGGTCGGCGACATCGGTACCGGTGCCGGTCTACCCGGTCTCGTCCTCGCGATCGTCCGTCACGACATCGACTTCGTGCTGATCGAACCGATGGAGCGACGGGTCGCCTGGCTCGAGGAGCAGACGCGCGAGCTCGGGCTGTCGAACGTGTCGGTGATGCGGGCTCGAGCGGAAGACGTCCGACTGTCGCGTCCGCTCGATCAGGTGACCGCTCGCGCCGTGAGTGCACTTCGGACACTTCTTCCCCTGACGGCGCCTCTGCTCCGCGACGGCGGTGAACTCGTCCTCATGAAGGGTGTGTCGGCGGAGAATGAAATCGCCGCTGCGGATAAGCAACTGCGGAAGTATCGGGTCTCTGACGTGCGTGTGGAGATCCTCGGGGAGGGCGTGCTCGACGATGTGACGCGGGTCGTGCGCGGAGTCGTGCGAGCCGGCTCGTCCTGAACGGCATCGTCCTGAGCATCCGTTTCACGTGAAACGGACGGTCGGAGAATGCGGCGTCTGACGAGACGATGGTTCCCCGCCTCCCCAGACCGCATTCGTCCGATGGAGGCTCCCCGGGCCCTCGTGGCCGATCCGAGTTCGGCGACGTGGTCTCGACGGTTGCGTGCCTCGAGCGCCCTGGAGCCGGTGGATCGAATCGGCGGGTCCACGTCGCACAGGTGCATGACGCGAGCGCCGCGGAACCTTCCGGGAGTGTTCCACGTGAAACATCGTCCGGCAGCGCAGGGGAGTCACTCAGTGCGCACGAGTGACTCGTGCGCACTGAGAAAACCGGGTCGGTGGATAACCGAAGATATCCACAGGCTCGTTAACAATGTGGAGTATTCGCTAGAACCGCGAGATACCGCGGTTTTTCCGTCGACGGCCCTCCAGATGCAGCCAATCTATCCACCGAGAGGCGGTCCCCTGTGGATAACTCTCTCGCGTCCCGATGGACTTTCGTCCGGGCCGCAGAAGCCCTAGACTTGCTTCCTCGCCCGCTTTCGACACCGCCCGCCGCTGTCGTCCCAGCATGGCGCAGCCATCCGAGTCGAACCCGACCCGAGCCTCAGCGAGGCACCATATCGGGTGCCCGCGCGTCCAGCGCGCGATGAGGGCGAGCACCCATAGGGGTGTTTCACGTGAAACACCGTCAGAGAGAAGGAGTCGCATGGAGAGGGAGCGCTTCGACGTGTCGACTCCACTCGCCCGCGAATTGGCGAACCTGACGTCGCGACGCAAAGCACTCGATTCCCTCGATGTTCGACTGCCGGACAGTACCCGGGTCTTCACCGTCTCGAACCAAAAGGGCGGCGTGGGGAAGACGACGACCACGGTCAACATGGCTGCCGCATTCGCGAAGGCCGGTGCGCGCGTCCTCGTGATCGACTTGGACCCACAGGGGAACGCGTCGACGGCCCTCGGCGTTCCGCACAGCGCCGACATTCCGAGCATCTACGACGTGCTCATTGACGACTTCCCGCTCGCCGACGTCGTCCAGCCCAGCCCCGAGAACGACTCGCTCTTCTGCGCGCCGTCGACGATCCACCTCGCGGGGGCGGAGATCGAGCTGGTGTCGCAGGTGGCGCGCGAGCATCGTCTTCGAACGGCCCTCGAGACCTTCCTCGAGGAGACCGAGGATCAGTGGCACTACGTCTTCATCGACTGCCCGCCGTCACTCGGCCTCCTCACCATCAATGCCTTCGTGGCCGCACGCGAAGTCTTCATTCCCATTCAGTGCGAGTACTACGCGTTGGAGGGTCTGAGCCAGCTCCTCGGGAGCATCGAACTGATCCAGAAGCACCTCAACCCGTCGCTCGCCCTCACGACCATCCTGCTGACGATGTTCGATGGCCGCACGAACCTCGCGAACCAGGTGGCCGACGACGTTCGCGCGCATTTCACCGATCGCGTGCTCGAGACCGTCATCCCGCGAGCGGTCCGTATCTCTGAGGCTCCGAGCTTCGGCCAGACGGTGATCACCTACGACCCGACCGGCGTCGGGGCCATCTCATACCTCGAAGCGGCCGCGGAGATCTCCCGGCGCGGATCGACGTTGCACCAGGACAAGGAAGCAAGCGCGTAATGGCTACGAAGCGAACGGGACTCGGTCGGGGTATCGGCGCCCTCATCCCTACCCAGACAGCGGATCAGGCGGAACGGCCGGTCGACGTGTTCTTCCCCGGTGGAGCAGGCTCGGCGACGACGTCCGCCGGGACCTCCGGACCGGACCGGTCGAGCGCGGTGAGCGACGCGAAGCCGGCACCCGACGACACGCAGGGGGAGAGCGACCTCGTCTCCGTGCCGGGCGCTCGGTTCGCGGCCCTGGATCCCCAGAAGATCGTTCCGAATGCCCTGCAGCCGCGGAGTGTCTTCGACGAGGACGCCCTCGCGGAGCTCGTGCACTCGGTCCGCGAATTCGGTGTCCTCCAGCCCATCGTGGTGCGTGCGATCTCCGACTCGGACACGTACGAGCTCATCATGGGCGAGCGTCGTCTGCGGGCGTCGAAGGAGGCGGGCCTAGAGACGATCCCCGCGATCATCCGCGAAACCGCCGACGAGGACATGCTGCGCGATGCTCTGCTGGAGAATCTGCACCGCGCGCAGCTCAACCCCCTGGAGGAGGCGTCGGCCTACCAGCAGCTACTCGCGGACTTCGGCATCACGCAAGAGGAGCTCGCCAACCGGATCGGTCGGTCGCGGCCGCAGATCTCCAACACGTTGCGCCTCCTGAAGCTCCCGGCTGCCGTGCAGCTGCGCGTCGCCGCCGGCGTGCTCTCGGCGGGTCATGCACGCGCCATCCTCTCGACGGGCGATCCCGAGTCCATGCAGCGTCTCGCAGACAAGATCGTCAACGAGGACCTCTCCGTGCGCGCGGCCGAGGCCGCCGCCGCGCAGTTCTCTGCGCCACCGAAGCGGGCGAAGCCGCTCCCGGGAAGCCGGCGCGGGCACCTCGACGAGGTGGGGGAGCACCTCGGCGATCGCCTCAACACGCGGGTCAAGATCAATCTCGGAGCGAAGAAGGGCCAGATCAGCATCGAGTTCGCGACGATCGCGGACTTGAATCGGATCCTGGCGGAACTCGGGGAGCCGGGTTACGGCGGGTAGTCGGTAGCGCTCCACGAGGTGCCTGGGGGCGGACCGTCACGACGCCGGGCATGTCCGCGCATATCGACGGTCTCGGCGACCGACAGGGCACGCCCTCTGCGCCGGGGAGCGCTGCGTGGTCAGCGCCCCCGCGTGGGCCGATCAGCGCTCGGCGGCCGCTGCGGACGCCAGGTCGGAGTAGACGGCCGAGAGCTCGAGTCCGGCAGCCTCGATCGCCTGCGGCGCGAGGGACGTCTCGGTGAGTCCTGGCAGCATGTTCGCCTCGAGGAACCAGGGGACGCCGTCGGCGCCGACGATGAGGTCGACGCGCGAGATGTGACGCAGACCCAGCAGTTCGTGGACCGCGACGGCTGTCCGTGCCGCGGCGTCGGCCGTCTCGTCACTCACTCGGGCGGGCGCGTAGAAGATCGTCTCCCCGGCGTTGTAGCGCTCCTCGAAGCTGTAGACGCCCGAGAGGGGTTCGATCTCAACCGCGGGCAGCGCGCGGGGGCCGTCGCCCGAGTCGATCACCGTGACGGCGAGTTCCGTGCCCTCCACCTTGCGCTCGATGAGCGCGACGTCCGAGTAGGTGTAGGCGTCGACCATCGCCCGCGGAAGCTGACCCGCCTCGTCGACGATCGTGACGCCTTGAGCGGATCCGCCCTGCGACGGCTTGACGACCGCCGGAGTGCCGATGGCGCGGGCCACCTCTCCGAGGACGGCGCCCGCCCCCAGTTCGGTGAACGTCTCTCGAGGCAGGGCGAGCCACTCGGGGGTGGCGATGCCCGCACGTGACACGAGCGCCTTCGCGGTGGGCTTCGACCAGGCGAGACCGGCGGCCTCCGGATGCGACCCGACGTAGGGGATGCCACGGCCGCGCAGGAGGGCCTGCAGCGCGCCGTCCTCGCCGCTCGCTCCGTGCAGGGCCGGCCAGACCACGTCGGGGGCGGTCTCGGCGATCCAGTCGAGGATGCCGGCGCCGGGATCGCGGAGGACGGCCCTGTGGCCCGCCTCGCTGAGCTCGTCCGCGACGCGGCGGCCGGACCGGAGCGAGACGTCGCGCTCGTGGGAGATCCCTCCCGCGAGGACGACGATGGTGAGGGGGCGGAAGTCGGTCATGATCGTTCTCTCTCGATGGGTGAGGGATGAGTCACGGTCGTCGCGCGGATCAGCCGAGGTCGGGCGGCGGAGCGGAGACGTGGAGGTCGCGCGAGGCGATGCGCAGGGGCCCGGTGCCGGCGAAGGTGTCGAGGAGGTCGAGTTCGCCGTTGATGACCGTCGCCAGACGCCTGATGCCGACCCGGATGTTCTCCGGCGTCGGATAGCAGAAAGACAGGCGCATCGCATGGCGACCCCGACCGTCGGCGAAGAACGCCGTCCCCGGGGTGTAGGCGACGAGTTCCTTCACCGCGCGCGGCAGCATCTGCTTCGAGTCGAGGTGGTCCGGCAGCGTCAACCAGACGTAGAACCCACCGTTCGGGTCGGTCCAGGAGAGGTCAGGCAGGTACTCGTCGAGCGCCGCGATCATCGCCTCCTTGCGCTCCTTGTAGACCAGTCGGAACGTGTCGATCTGGGCCTTCCAGTCGGTGGAGCGCAGGTACTCCGACACGGTCAGCTGGCTGAACGCGCTCGGCGAGAGGACGGCGGACTCGGCCGCGAGGATGAGCTTCTCGCGGATGGCGTGGGGGGCGAGCGCCCAACCGACCCGGAAACCCGGCGCGAGCGTCTTGGAGAAGGATCCGAGGTAGATGACGCCGTTCTCGTCGATGGAGCGCAGGGCGTCGGGAGCCTTCTCCTCGAAGTGCAGGAGACCGTACGGGTTGTCCTCGAGCACGAGGATCTCGTTCCGCCGGCAGATCTCCAGGATCTCGGGGCGCCGAGCCGCCGAGAGCGTCACGCCGGCCGGGTTGTGGAAGTTGGGGATCGTGTACAGGAACTTGATCCGCCGACCCTGTCCCCGCAGGTGGGCGATCGTCTCCCGCAACGCATCGGGATTGAGTCCGTCGTCATCCATCGCGACGTGGACGACGCTGGCCTGGTAGGAGCGGAACACCCCGATGGCACCCACGTAGCTCGGCGCCTCCGCCAGGATGACGTCTCCCGGATCGATGAAGAGCTTGGTGACGAGGTCGAGCGCCTGCTGGGAGCCGGTCGTGGTGACGACGTTGTCGACCGTTCCCCTGATGCCCTCGAGTGCCATGACCTCGAGGATCTGCTCGCGCAGCGCCGGTTGACCGGCGCCGGAGCCGTACTGGAGCGCGACACCGCCCTGCTCCCGCATGACCTTCTCGAGCGATCCCGTGATGACCTCGGCGGGCAGCGCGGACACGAACGGCATGCCGCCGGCGAGCGAGACGACCTCGGGCCGGCTGGCGACTGCGAAGAGGGCGCGCACCTCGCTGGCGGAGAGGCCCGAGGTGCGCTCGGCGTAGTTCGAGTACCAGGGGTCGAGGTTGTTGCCCGGGGAGCGGGGGATGCTCTGGTCTGACACGTTGCGTTTCCGTTCTCGTCTGT
>CAKTZW010000002.1 GCA_934636065.1 uncultured Labedella sp. | reverse complement strand
CGTACGTGCAGGAGGGCGACCTCGAGATCATCTCGACCCCGATCGACGCGCTCGGGGTGAACTACTACCACGGCGAGCACGTCAGCTCGACGCCCGTCGAGGTGGAGACGGGCGGTCAGGCCCCCACGGAGCGTCCGACCCGGTCCCCCTTCCCCGCCGCCGAGACGGTGCACTGGCATCCCCAGGAGCTCGAGACGACGTCGATGGGCTGGGAGATCGAGCCCTGGCTGCTGCGCGACCTCCTCCGGCGGGTCGACCGCGAGTACACGGGCCCGGCGGGCACGGCGATCTGGGTCACGGAGAACGGCGCGGCGTTCGTCGATGAGCTCGTCGACGGCGCCGTGCACGACGAGGGGCGGACGCGGTTCCTCACAGGCCACCTCGAGGCGATCCTCGACACGATCGCCGACGGGGTGGATGTCCGTGGATACTTCTACTGGTCCCTTCTCGACAACTACGAGTGGGCGTGGGGCTACCACAAGCGGTTCGGCATCGTGCGGGTCGACTACGACACGCAGGAGCGGATCGTGAAGGACTCCGGTCTGGCCTACCGCGACGTCATCGCGGCGCGGGCGCTTCCGGCTCGGGACTGACGGCGGACGGAGGCGGCATGCCGAGCACGACGGGACACCGCGAACGACACGCGCCGACCCTCGAGGCCGTGGCGGAGGCCGCCGGCGTCTCGCGCGCGACCGTGAGTCGCGTGGTCAACGGGTCGCCGAGCGTGCGCGGCGAGGTCGTCGAGGTCGTGCAGAAGGCCATCGCCGAGCTCGGCTACGTCCCCAACCGGGCCGCTCGCTCGCTCGCGTCGAGCCGCACCCACGCCATCGCGCTGCTCGTGCCCGAGGACGTCTCCCGCTTCTTCGGCGACCCCTACTTCGCGAGCTTCACGGCCGGCCTCGACCGCCGGCTCGCGGACACCGAGTACGTGCTCAACCTCGTCGTCGCGCGCGACGATCCCGGGCGGAAGGCCGTCCGCTACGTGCGGGGCGGCAACGTCGACGGGGCGATCGTCGTGTCGCACCACCGCGGCCACGACTTCCTGGGCCGTCTGGAGGGCTCGGTGCCAATCGTCTACGGCGGCCGTCCCCACGCCGAGCTCTCCGCGGCTCCCTACTTCGTCGACGTGGACAACGAGGCGGGCGGCTACCGTGCGACCCGCCACCTCATCGAGCTCGGTCGGACCCGGATCGGGACGATCGCGGGGCCGCAGGACATGTCGGCGGGCCAGGACCGGCTCGCCGGGTTCCGGCGAGCTCTCCGCGAGGCCGGACTGCCGGACGACGCCATCGCGCATGGCCAGTTCACGGCTTCGGGCGGCGCCGAGGCGATGCGCGCGCTGCTCGCGAGCCACCCCGGGATCGACGCGGTGTTCTCCGCCTCCGATCTGATGGCCTCCGGCGCACTCGCCGCCCTCTCCGCGCGCGGGATCGAGGTGCCGGGCGAGGTCGCGCTCGTGGGCTACGACGACAGCCCGGCCGCGACGTGGGGCGAGATCGGGCTCACGACGGTGCGGCAGCCGTCGGAGCTCATGGGCGCGACGGCCGTCGACGTGCTGCTCCGACTGCTCGACGGCGACACCGAGGTGCCGCGCGAGAACATCGTGCCGACCGAACTCGTCGTCCGCGACTCCGCCTGACCCCCGATAGCCACCGTCCCAACCGCCGGCGTAGTACCCGCCACTCTCCGTCCGAGAATCACCCTCGGTGGCGATCCATCCCAATGAGGAGCGCCACCGCGCAGAGCGCGCCGGGAGCGAGAAAGGCGATCCCCAGGCGGGGGTGGCGGCCCGGATGGCGGAATCGCTGAGCGCGCCCCTCGACGGCGGTCGTCCTGTCACGCTGTCGACCCCACGGCGTTGTCCTCGTCCCTGTGCGACGAGTACGTCCTCTCCACGGAGGTGGGCCGGCTTCGCGGAGCCCGCGACGTCCTCCGGCTCTGGACGCGAGGATTCAGCGCGGCGAGCTTCCCCGCTCGATCCGCTTCGCGATGTCGGCGATCTCGTCGAGCTCTCCCGCGGCCACCGCCACGATGAAGTCGTATGCCTCGTCGTTGGACCAGGTGAGCCGCCGCCCATTGACGCCGAGGAACACGATCAGGACCGCGAGGGTGAGTCGCTTGTTCCCGTCGACCAGGGCGTGGTTCTTCGCGAGCGAGTGCGCGAGTGCTGCGGCCTTCTCCTCGAGCGTCCGATACGCGTCGGTACCGAGGACTGTCGTGCGAGGACGAACACACGCCGACTCGAGCAGACCGATGTCACGGATGCGCACATCTGACCCGATCGTCCGCTCGGCGATCCGCTGGAGGTCGCGCAGCGTGAGGTAGATCACCGAGCGAGCCGCTCCAAGGCTTCCGCATACCGCGGAAGCTCCTCGTCGAGCACTCGGTCCACCAGGTCGTCGTGGCTGTGCCGCTCGACATACTCGCGGACGGCCTCACGGGCGACATCCTGCATGGAGCGGGACTCGAACTCGGCTCGACGCCGTAGGGCGTCCGCCTCGGCGTCGGTCAGTCGCAACGTCATAGCCATGCTGTGATGGTATCACCGATGACACCGTTGGCCGGGGCTACTGGTAGGTGACGAGGTCCGGTTCCGGGTCGACGTCGCGCAGCGTCTGCTCCGGCGTCAGCATCGGCAGGTCCTCGTCGTAGAAGTTCTTCCAGCCCCACGCCATCCCCGCGGGAGCATCCGCGTGCAGCGCCCGCCAGGTCGCCTGCTTGTCGGGCTGGCCGCCCTGCCCGTCCGCGTGGACGAGGAGCTCGAGCTGCGGGTGCGACAGGTCGAGCTCCTGCCGGTCCTCGATCATGTCGAGGCGGAACTGGTGCAGCACGAGCATCTTCGGCGGAAGGCTGCGACTGTCGACGAGGTCGGCGAGCCACTTCGAGACGGAGTCGACCTCGTCGGCGGTGACGGATCCGATCTGCGTGAGGTGCTTCTCATTCGGGGCCAGTCGCCATTCGGGATCGAGCGCGAGCCCCACGTTGGGCCTCGCGAGCAGATCCTCGTAGAGCTTCGCCTGAGTGAGGAAGTCGGTGCGGCCGGGCTGGAGGTCGAGCACGACGTACATGCCGGCGTCGGCCGCCGCGTCGATGTAGGGCTCGAGCCTCTCCGGCGGCAACTCGTTGGAGTAGTCGCCGTCGTCGCCCGCGTCCCCGGCCGCCACGGTCGCGATGACCTCGAGGGTGGGAACCACCGCGCGATCGGTGAGCCCCTCGTAGGGCGCGGCCACCTTCCGCGCGCGCTCGATCGTCGCGGCGACGTCCTGCTCGCCGAGCACCCCGAGCACCGGAGCGCCCGGCGCGCCGTAGAGTGCGACGAAGAGCCGGTCGTCGAAGAGGTGCTGTCCGCCTCCCGGCAGACCGGTGCTCGTCGCGGCTGCGCGCACAGAGTAGTCGGGGTCGGGAAGCTCCGCGAACGCTTCGCCGAGGAGCAGAGTGGACGTCGCGTCCGCCTCGTGCAGGGTGGCGATCGTGTCGCTCGACAGCAGCGGATCCGGTGCCGCCGCGGGAACGACGGTCACGGGCACGCCGGCCGCGCGCGCCGTCGCCGCGGCACCCGCATCGAGAGGCGCATCGGTCGTCAGGGCGATCGTCGACGGGACGGGCTTCGCGGGCGTCGGCCGGGGGTCGAGCGGACCGGCCGACGGCGTGGCGGCCGGTCGGACCGGATCCCGTAGCGCCGCGACGGTCGCAACGGACGCGTCGGGAACCTCGGAGACGGCGACCCCGGTCGCGGAGGCGAGCTCATCGGCGTCGACTCCCGACTCCACGACGGTGACGCCGTCGAGCGGCTCGAGATCGGCGTCCCCCACCGCGACGACGGTCCCGACCCCGAGCCGCTCGAGTTCCGTCGCGAGGCCTCCGGCGTCGGCGTCCGGGGTCGCGGTGTCCGACCCGGCCGGAACGGGCTCCGCGGTCGGCGCGGCGGGAGTAGCCGTCGCGGTCCCCGTCTCCGTCCCGGACGCGGAGGGCGCGAGGAGAAGCGGCACCCCGAGCCCGACGGCGGCCTGCGCCGAGAGGAGCACGGCCGCCGCGTCGCGGACGGGGGCGACGACGACGGCCGGCGCCGACGCGAACAGCACACGGCTCGCCTCGATCGAGCGGGCGACGGCGTCCGCGTCGCTGACGACCGTCACGCCCGCCTCCGGCTGCACGGTGACGACCGACGCATCGATCTCGCGATCGGGTTCGACGGTGGTGCAGCCTGCGAGGGCGGCGACCCCGATCGACGCGATCGAGGCGAGCAGAAGCTTCTGGACGCGGAAGGGCATCGATTAAGGCTAACCGACCCACAGAGCTACACCCGTTCGAGGGCGCCAGGTCTGTGTGGCGCCCTCGACACCGATGTGGCGCCCCGAGCGGGCCCCGTCGGACCTGGTCGTGGTCGCGAGCGTCCGCGGATGTACTCGTCCCGGGAATCCGTCGGAGAATGGAAGAGTGACGATCCACGACCTGTCCCCCGCTGCGCCGTCCGCCACCCCCACCACGGGAGCGCCGCGCACCGACACCCTCGGCGACGAGGAGGCGCTCCGTCTCAAGGGCGACTTCCCCGCGCTCCACCAGTCGGTCAACGGGCAGCCGCTCGTCTACCTCGATTCGGGGGCGACATCGCAGAAACCTCTCGTCGTCCTCGATGCGGAGCGCCGCTACCTCGAGACGACGAACGCCGCCGTGCACCGTGGGGCGCACACGCTCGCGGCCGCCGCGACGGAGCTCTTCGAGGACGCCCGTGAGACCGTCGCCGCCTTCGTCGGCGCCGCGTCGGACGAGATCGTCTGGACGTCGAACGCGACGGAGGGGCTCAACCTCGTCGCGTATGCGTTCTCGAACGCGAGCGTCGGGCGCGGCGGCTCGGCGGCCGAGCGCTTCCGCCTCGGCGCGGGCGATGAGATCGTCGTCACCGAGGCCGAGCACCATTCGAACCTCGTGCCCTGGCAGGAGCTCGCGGCGCGCACCGGGGCGACCCTGCGCTTCGTGCCGGTGGACGACGAGGGCGTGATCCACGCCGAGGCGGCCGCCGCGGTGATCGGCGAGCGCACGCGCGTCGTCGCGTTCACCCACGTCTCGAACGTCACCGGGGCCGTCAGCCCCGTCGCGGAGCTCGTGTCGCTCGCCCACGCCGTCGGTGCGCTCGTCGTGCTCGACGCCTGCCAGTCCGCCCCGCACCTGCCGCTCGACCTCCCCTCCCTCGACGTCGACTTCGCCGTGTTCTCCGGTCACAAGATGCTCGCGCCGACGGGGATCGGCGTCCCGTTCCTCACCGGCGGGTCGATGATCACGACGGTCACGATGGAGCGCTCGGAGTACCTGCCGGCGCCGCAGCGCTTCGAGGCGGGGACGCAGCGCGTCTCGCAGGCGATCGCACTCGCCGACGCCGTTCGCTACCTCCGGGCCGTCGGGATGGAGGCGATCGCGGCCCACGAACGCGCCCTCGGCGAGCGCCTCCTCGCCGGGCTCTCGGACCTCCCCGGCGTCCGCGTCCTCGGCCCGCGCGACGCCGCACGCCGCACCGGCCTCGTCGCGATCGACGTCGAGGGCGTGCACGCTCACGACGTCGGGCAGTACCTCGATGATCGCGGGATCGCCGCGCGCGTCGGCCACCACTGCGCCCAACCGCTGCACCGTCGGCTCGGCGTCACCGCGTCGACGCGGGCGAGCACGTACCTCTACAACACGACCGCCGACGTCGACGCCTTCCTCGAGGGCGTCGCGGGCGTGAGGTCCTTCTTCGGGGAGGCGTGATGGGATCGCCGGAGCTCGCGAGCCTGTACCAGCAGGTCATCCTCGATCACTCGAAGCGGAAGAACGGGTTCGGCCTCGCCGACGGCGGCGCGGCCGAGTCGCACCAGCTCAATCCGACGTGTGGGGACGAGATCACGCTGCGGCTGCACCTGGCGGCGGACGACACGATCGAGCGGATCTCGTGGGAGGGCGCGGGGTGCTCGATCTCGATGGCGTCGGCCTCGCTGCTGTCGGGCCTCGTGCCCGGCCTGACGCGCACCGAGGCCCGGGAGCGCATTGCACTCTTCCGCGAGCTGATGCGGTCGAAGGGCGAGGGCGTCGAGGACGACGAGCCGCTCGGCGACGCGGCGGCACTCGAGGGCGTCTCCCGCTACGTGGCTCGCGTGAAGTGCGCGATGCTCGGCTGGGTCGCGTTCGAGGACACCCTCACCCTCTCGTCCTGAACCGGCTGCGCCGCGACCATCCGGTCGCTGAGCCTGTCGAAGCGCCTCACGGCAGCCTCGGAACCGCCCTTCGACAGGCTCAGGGACCGGTGGTGGCGGAGGATTCCCGCGCGAGGAGTGCGCGCTTCACCGGGATGCCCCAGGCGAAGCCCGCGAGCCCGCCCGCGGTGTTGACGACGCGATGGCACGGCACGAAGAGGGCCGGGGCGTTCCGCGCGCACGCACTCGCCGCCGCTCGCACCGCGCGAGCGTTGCCCGTCCGAGCCGCGAGCTCCGTGTAGGTGATGGGGGCGCCCGGCGTGATCCGCCGCAGCTCCGCCCACGCGACGTTCTGCAGCGGGGTGCCGAAGTGGCGGACGGGAACCGCGTCGATCGTACCGACGTCCCCGGCGTAGTAGGCGCGGACGGCGTCGGCGTTGGCCGCGCGCCCCGGCACCGCCTCGGGGCGGTTCCGCTCGGAGAGTCGGGCGAGCACCGCGGCAGCGGAGTCCGTCCAGCCGGACGCGAGCACGCGGCCCTCCTCGTCCTCGAGGAGCGTGAACGCGCCGTCGGGGGTGTCGATGGTGTGCACGAGAGCCGTCGCGGTCATGCGATGTCCTTCCGTCGGGGAGTCGAGGTGGCGCGCGGGGCGTCGGCCGCGGCACGCCAGAGATGCAGAGAGAGGTAGCTGCGCCAGGGTGCGAAGGCGGCCGACTCGGCGACGAGCGCCCGGTCGACGTCGGGCAGCCCAAGGGCGCGCGCGCCGGAACGGATCGCGACGTCGTTGCGGACGAACACGTCCGGGTGACCGAGCGCGCGCAGCACGACGTAGTCGGCGGTCCACGGCCCGATGCCGCGGATGGCCGTGAGCCGAGCGGTCACGTCGTCGCGCGTGTCGGCCACGTCGACGCGGAGCGAGCCGTCGGCGAGCGCCGCGGCGACCCGGCGCATCGTCTCCGTCCGGGCGGCCGGTCCGCGCAGGAGCTCGTGCGCGTGCTCCGCGATCGCAGCCGGGGTGGGAAAGAGCCTCCGCACCGGCTCGTCGGGGTCGGCGGAGGCGATCGACGCCGGAACCTCCTCGCCGAGCGTCTCGACGAGTCGCGTCAGCTGGGTTCGAGCCGAGGCGACGGTGACCTGCTGACCGAGGAGCGCACGCACGAGCATCTCGCCCGCATCGACGGCACCGGGAACCCGGATACCCGGCACGCGCGCGACGGCGGGGGCGAGTCGCGGGTCGCGGGCGAGCGCGGCATCGACCGCCACCGGGTCGGCGTCGAGGTCGAGCAGGCGGCGGACGCGGCCGAGCAGCGCCGGGAGATCGCCGAGGTTCTCGAAGCGCACCGTCGCGTCGATGCGCGGCCGGCCCGTCGAGCGGATCGGCGCACTCAGGTCGACGTACGCCGCGCCCCGGGGGAGACGGACGGTGCGTGCGTAGCGACGTGGCCCGACGGTCTCCAGGCCGGGCACGGCACGCGGCGGGAACCAGCCGAAGAGGCCGTCGACATCGAGCGGTTCCCGATAGGGCAAGGCGAGGCGGATGCTGCCCGCCGCCGCGCCGTCGCCGCCCTCCGGCACTCGCGACCGGGCGCGCAGCGCCGACGGCGTCACGTCGAACACCTCCGCGATCGTGTCGTTGAACTGTCGGATGCTCGAGAACCCGGCGGCGAACGCGACGTCGGCCATGGGCATCGTCGTCCCGGTGATCAGGGCGCGCGCGTTCTGCGCCCGCTGCGCTCGGGCCAGGGCGATGGGACCGGCTCCGAGCTCGGCGAGGAGGATCCGGTTGAGCTGACGCGCCGAGTAGCCGAGGCGGCGCGCGAGACCGTCGACGCCATCGCGCTCGACCACCCCGTCGGCGATCAGCCGCATCGCCCGGGCGGCGGCGTCCTCGCGCAGGTCCCACTCCGGACTGCCGGGCGTCGCCTCGGGGAGGCAGCGCTTGCACGCGCGGTATCCGGCGAGGTGCGCGGCGGCGCTCGTGGGGTAGAAGGTGACGTTGGCCGCCTTCGGAGTGCGGGCGGGACAGCTCGGGCGGCAGTAGATGCCGGTGGTCCGGACGGCGGTCACGAAGCGGCCGTCGAAACGCGCGTCGCGCGACTCGATCACGCGGTACCGCTCGCCGAAGTCCATGCCCCCAGCCTGCCGGAGGCCGCCGACATCAGCTAGCGGAAATCGGACACGACCGTGAGCGCTTCGACAAGCTCAGCGACCGGAACCCGCGCACCGACCGCACCATACGGTCCCTGAGCCTGTCGACGGGCACGTACCCGCTCCCTCGCGTCCCTCGCCTCGGCGACCGGGACGATGATCGGCCGAGTCCAGGCCTTGCACCGTTCGGCGGCGGGGTCTTGACTGGCCGAGGCCCGCACGGAGTGGGCTCACCGTTCGACGACGAAAGGAATCACGCATGCAGTACCGCACCCTCGGAGGATCCGGAGCCGTCGTCTCGGAGCAGGCCCTCGGCACGATGACATTCGGCGCGGAGGCGACGGAGGAGACCTCCCACGACATCCTGGACGCCTACGTCGAGGCCGGCGGCACGTTCATCGACACGGCCGACGTCTACACCGCCGGCGTCTCCGAGACGATCATCGGGCACTGGCTCGCCGCCCACCCGACGGAGACGCAGCAGCTCGTGATCGCGACGAAGGGCCGCTTCCCGATGGGCGACGGACCGAACGACGTCGGCGTGTCCCGCCGCCACCTGCGGACCGCCCTCGACGCCTCGCTGTCCCGTCTCGGCGTCGACCACATCGACCTGTACCAGATGCACGCCTGGGATGCGCATACCCCGATCGAGGAGACGCTGCGCTTCCTCGACGACGCCATCACCGCCGGCAAGATCGGCTACTACGGCTTCTCGAACTACCTCGGCTGGCAGCTGACGAAGGCCGTGCACGTCGCGAAGGCGCACGGCTTCGTCGCCCCCGTCACACTGCAGCCCCAATACAACCTCCTCGTGCGTGACATCGAGCACGAGGTCGTGCCCGCGGCCCTCGACGCGAACATCGGCCTGCTGCCCTGGTCACCGCTCGGCGGCGGCTGGCTGAGCGGCAAGTACGAGCGCGACGTGCCGCCCACCGGGTCGACGCGTCTCGGCGAGAACCCGAAGCGCGGGATGGAGGCCTGGGAAGCCCGCAACGCCGACGAGCGCACGTGGAACGTCGTCGACACGGTGAAGGAGATCGCGGACGCACACGGCGTCTCGTCCTCGCAGGTCGCGCTCCGCTGGCTCGGCGACCGCCCCGCCGTCACAAGCGTGATCCTCGGCGCGCGGACCGTCGAGCAGTTGCGCGACAACATGGCCGCGACGCAGTTCGAGCTCTCGGAGGAGGAGGCGCAGCGCCTCACCGAGGCGAGCACGCCGCGCGTCGACGACTACCCGTATGGCGTGCAGGGCGTCGCCCAGCGCGACCGGAAGCTCACCGGGAACCGCTGACTCCCGTCCCGCGCCCTGCCTCGTTCGACGCTCGGACGGGCGGGGCGCGGGGACGTCAGCGGTCGGATCGCACGGCGGCGACGGCGCGATCGTACAGCTCGGCGAGTTCCTCGGCCCCGATGCTGCGCGCCCGCAGCGACTGCGTGACGGACGCCGGCACAGCGGCCGGACGCGCGTCCGCTCACGGGCCGGTGCCGGACGGCACCGTGGTCGTGGTTCACTCAGCGCCGCTACGGCCGTCCCGTGGCCTGCCCCCTCACTCGAGTGGTCGGATGCTCCCCATGGCGGTGTCGAGCAATGTGCCGAGGGATGCGTGTCCGCCAGGTCGGAGCCAGTGCTCTTGCGCGACATGAAGGCAGGCGATCGCTGAGGCGACGAGCGCATCGACAGGGACCGACGTGCGGTGGTCGTCCGAAAGTCGTGGCGCGAGCGTTCGGCTGATCGCGTTCGCCCAGGTGGTGTCCTTGTCGCGTTGCAGCGCGGGGTGTCGCACCATGAGCCTGCCCAGCTCCCGGGCCCGAGGGTCGGTGTCCGCCTGCCCGATGAGTGGGTCGAAAGCCCGGCGCAGCGCGAGCCACGCACTTTCGGTGGCTGGACGGACCTCGAGTGCCCCCGCTATCTCGGCTCCGATCGACGCGAGCCCTTCCGAGAGCGCCTCATCCTTCGTGGCGAAATAGCGGAAGTAACTGCGCCGAGAGATGCCGGCGGATCGGGCGATGTCGTCCACCGTCGTCTCATCGAAACCGCGGTGGAGGAACAGATCCATCGCTGCGTCGACGATCTCGGCTCGCACTGCACGGCGCGTGCGTTCCCTCAGGCTCTCTCCCACTGCGCTCATCACACCATGGTACCTTGTTGAGACAGAAATGACACTGTAGTGTCATTATCAACATGACAGTGCAAGAGAAGGGCGCGTTATGACTGAGCGAACGATCGTGATCACGGGCGGTTCGGATGGGATCGGTGCCGAGGCAGCGCGCCAGCTGAGGGCGGCGCAGCCGAGCGCGCGCCTGGTCCTCGTGGGTAGGTCCGCGCAGAAGACCGCCGCCGTTGCGCGCGAGGTGCGCGCCGATCACCTTCTGGCGGATTACACCACGCTCGCAGACGTACGCCGGGTGGCTGCGGACATCCGGTCCGCCGTCGATCGAATCGATGTGCTCGCGAACAACGCCGGCGGCGTGTTCGGTGAGCGCACCGTGACGGTGGACGGGAACGAGAAAACCCTTCAGGTCAATCTGCTCGCTCCGTTCCTGCTCACCCACCTTCTCCTCGACCCTCTGCGCGCCGGCGAGGGTGGGGTGATCAACACCTCCAGCGCCTCCGCGCGGATCGTCGGCAAGGTCGACATCGACGACCTCAACCACGAGAAGACCTACACCCCGCTCCGCGCGTACGGGGACGCGAAGCTCGCGAACATCCTCTTCGCGCTCGGCCTGGACCGTCACCACCGCAGCCAGGGGGTCGTGGCAGCTGCGTTCGATCCAGGGAACGTCCGCACCGGTTTCGGTGCCGAGAACAACGACTTCCTCACCCGGCTGCTCTACAGGACGCCGCTGTCGAAGCTGGCGCTCATCCCACCGGAGAAGGGCGGCTCCAACCTCGCCTTCTTCCTCACCGGCACACCCGGCGTCGACTGGCATGCCGGACGCTTCTACGCGCAGACGAAGGTCGCATCGCGGCGACAGACCAACAAGCAGGCGTTCGACGACTCCCTCGTCGAGCAGTTTTGGCAACGCACCCGCTCGCTTCTCGGAATCCGCGAATGACGCTCTGCCGCCGGCGACCACTGAACCGCACAGGCCACGCTGTCGAGAACCGCGTACCGTGGTGACATGAAGAAGGACAGGTCCACGCTCAAGGCCGTGCTCATCGGGCTCGGTGCGCTGCTCTACGGGGCCTCCCCGATCGACGTCATCCCCGAGATCGTCGCCGGACCGCTCGGCTTCGGCGACGACGCCGTCGTCCTCATCGGCGCGGGCGTGGCGATCTGGCGGATCCTCCGCCGCCGCTCGCTCCGGCGCGGCACCGGCCGCCCCTAGGAGGACACCATGGACGCGGTCTTCTGGTGGAACGTGTGGGTGGGGCTGTCCATCGTCGCGGTGGCGGCGCTCATCGTCGCGGTGGTGACGTGGATTCGTCGCACCGATCCGCTTCGCCGTCGCTCGAAGCACTGAGGCCGAGCCGCTTCCGCATGACGGCGACGGCCTCGGGGTTGGAATCGACGAGCACGTAGTTGCGGCCGAGCTCGGCCGCGGCGGCGCCCGTCGTCCCGCTGCCGGCGAAGAAGTCGAGCACCCAGTCGCCCTCGCGGCTCGATGCCTGGATGATGCGACGCAGCACCCCGAGCGGCTTCTGCGTCGGGTACCCGGTCTTCTCGAGGCCCGTGGGCGACACGATCGTGTGCCACCACACGTCCGTCGGGAGCTTGCCGCGCTCCGCCTTCTCGGCCGTCACGAGACCGGGCGCCATGTACGGTTCGCGATCGACGGCTGTCGAGTCGAAGTGGTACCGGTTCGGGTCCTTCACGTAGACGAGGATGGTGTCGTGCTTCGTGGGCCAGCGCGACCGCGACTTCGCCCCGTAGTCGTACGCCCAGATGATCTCGTTGAGGAAGCAGTCACGACCGAAGAGCGCGTCGAGCAGCACCTTCGCATAGTGCGCCTCCCGGTAGTCGAGGTGCAGGTACAGCGTGCCGTCATCGGCGAGGAGGCGCCAGGCCTCGGTGAGCCGGGGCTCGAGGAACTCCCAGTAGTCGTCGAAGGCGTCGTCGAAGACGCGGAGCTCCCCCCGCACGTGCCGGTAGGTCGCACCTTTAAAGCCGGTGACGACGCGCGTGCTCGGATCGAGCGCGCCGCGACCCGGCGGGGTCTCGGGGGCGTCCGTGTCGATCGGCGGGCCGGCGGGCTCGACCTCCGTCGGGTCATCGGCGGCGCTCTCCTCCTCCACCGGGTCCGGCGTGATCCGCTCGCTCCGGACCGACTGCCGCCGCTGCACGCGTCCCGTGTTGAACGGCGGGTCGAGGTAGACGAGAGTGAACGCGCCGTCCGGCAGCGTCGCGGTCACCTCGAGGTTGTCTCCCTCGATGACCGTGCTCGACTCGGGGAGTCGCCGCTCGTCGCCCGTCACGGAACGCGGTGGAGCCAGGCGTCGCTCGCGAACTTCGACTCGGCGAGCTCACGCGCGGCCGCGAACTCCGCCTCGGTGATGCGTCCCTCGCGGGCGCCCGTGAGGGTGCGGAACGACTGCAGCATCCGCTCGATGATCTCGGCGCGCGAGAGCCCGGTCTGGCTCTTCAGCGGGTCGACGCGCTTCGCGGCGGACTTCGTGCCCTTGTCGCTCATCTTCTCGCGGCCGATGCGCAACACCTTCGTCATGAGCTCGCCGTCGATGTCGTAGCTCATCGTGACGTGGTGCAGCACGGCCCCCGACCCGAGGCGCTTCTGCGCGGCGCCGCCGATCTTGCCCGCCGGACTCGTGATGTCGTTGAGGCCCTGATAGGTGGCCGCGATGCCGAGCGACTGCAGCGCCTGCAGCACCCACTCGTCGAGGAACGCGTAGCTGTCGGCGAACGTCATGCCCTGCACGAGCTCGGCCGGCACGTAGAGGGAGTAGGTGATGACGTTACCGGAGCCCATCATCATCGCGCCGCCGCCGGAGATGCGGCGCACGACGTCGAAGCCGTACTTCCCGGCGTTCTCCAGGTCGACCTCGTTCTTGACCGACTGGAAGCTGCCGATCACGACGGCCGATTCGTTCCACTCCCAGATGCGCAGCGTGGGACCGCGGCGGCCCGCGCCCACCTCCGAGGTGAGGACCTCGTCGAGGGCGAGGTGCATGCGCGGTGACACCGCCCCGGAGTCGACGACCTCCCAGTCGAAGTCGCGCCAGTCCGCGGCGTTGGTGAGTGCCCTGCGGACGACGACGCCGACGGCCTCGGGGCTGAAGCCCAACAGCGTCGCTCCCTCGGGGAGCGCCGCCCGCACCGCCGCCGCGATCCGCGTGGAGTCGGATTCCGCGGGCAGACCCTCGATGGACGCGTTGATCGCGTCGAGGGCGTCATCGGGTTCGAGGAAGAAGTCCCCCGCGATGCGGACGTTCGCGAGCCGGTCCTCGACGATGTCGAGGTCGGCGACGACGAGTTTTCCGCCCGGGACCTTGTACTCACCGTGCATGGGTTCAGACTATCCGCGCCCGGACGCGACGGCGCCCCTGCTCGTCGTCGCGTGGGAGGATCGACGCGTGCGCCTCGACCAGGTCCTCCCTCGAACCGCAGGCCCGGGCGTCGCCGCCGAGATCGCCGCCCTGCGGACTCCCGGACGCCTGCTTGCCGCGGGCGTGCACCAGACGCAGGACGGCAAGCAGTGGCAGTTCCGATTCGTCCTGAATGAACTCGACCGCTCGTGGGTCCTCGATCGCAGCGATGGACCGGTCAAGCACCGCCGGGAGCGGTACGAACACGGCGTGTGGCATAACGTGGACGGGCCCATCGAGCTTCCGTTCGAGCGGGCGGTGCGGGGCCCGATCTGGATGGCGATGCCGGAGCGCATGGTGTCGTGGGGACGCGGCCACGAGAGCTTCGCTCCGATGCTCGTCCAGAAGATCGGCCGACACTCCCTCCTCCTGACCTTCGAGCACGAGCAGGATCCCGCATTCCGCACGACGCTCGTCGTCGACGAGCGCGACGGGATCGCCCGCCGCAGGCTCGATGGACGCGAGGCGACGATCATCACCGACGTCCGCCCGCTCTCCCGCGACGACGATGTCCCACCCCCGAGATTCGAGCCGCTCACCGACTGGATCAGACCCGAATACTGAGACAGCCGGCCACGGCGGCGGCGACAAGTGTCCCTCAGCCCACGCGCAGCGCGTCGCGCAGTCGCCGCGCCACGTCGGCCATCGTCGCCTCGGCGCGCGGCTGCTGCACCGCCGCGACGCGGGAGCGGGTGAGGGCGACGACGGCGAACCGGTCGCGGTCGTCGTGCTCGGCCACTCCCATCTCGTGGCGCAGGGTGAGCAGCGTCCCGGTCTTCGACGACCTGCGCGCGGAGTCCGTCGCGAGATCCGGCGCGAGCCGCTGCCGGTGGACGTTGTCCGCCATCAGCTCCCGGACGCGTGCAGCGACCTCGCCGTCCATGCGGCGCGGCGCCCACAGCTCGGTGAGCAGATCGGCGAGCGCACGGGCGGACGCCGCGTTCGTCCGGGACGTGTCGAGCGGCGGGATGCGATGGCCACCACCGGCCGTCCCGGCCTCGATCGCGATGGTGTGCGCGAGGTCGCCGTCGGGGCCGTGCAGCCTCTCGGCCGGGGTCTCCACGAGTTCGCCCACCGTCGTCCTCACGGCGACGCCCTCGATCCCACACTCCGCGAGTGCGGCGTGCACCTCAGCCGGCGGGGTCCGGGCGAAGAGCGCGTCCGTCGTGGCGCCGTCGCTCAACGCGACGCTGAGGTAGAGGGCGTCGTCGAGGGCGATGTCGGCGGCGTGCCGGAACCGGGTCACGCCTGTCGGACCGGGCGTGCGGACGCGGCCGGGCTCGATGCGGAGGCGCTCGGCCCCGTCGAGCCGCCCGCGCCGGATGCCGTCGAGCGTCGCCGCCGCGAGGGGCACCTTCACGAGGGACGCCATCGGCAGCTCGAGCTGCTCGTCGATCCCGATCTCCTCGCCGGTGCGGAGATCGCGGACGAGGAAGCTCCCCTGCAGCCCGGCGTCGTCCAGCTCGGCGGCGAGCTCGTCGAGGAGCTCGTCGATCCCCCTCCGTGCGAACGCGCTCACGACGACTCTCCTGCCGGCTCCGCGCCGAGGCAGCGCGCGATGGCCTCCCCGAGGAGCTCCGTCACGCGGGTCGCATCGTCGTACGCCGCGGCCGCGACGCCGTAGCTGCGGCGGACGAGCAGGTCGCCGATGGGACGCCAGTGCAGCCCGAACGACGTCGCCTGACGGGGCGAGCACAGCAACAGATCCCGTGACGTGAGGACCTCCGCCACGGCCGCCGTCAGCGTGACGGCCGCCGCCACTTGCGACGGGGCCAGGCCGGCGGCGTCTCGAGCGCGGGCGAGGCGGTCACGCACGGGCGGAACGTCGTCCTCCGGCTGCACCCATAACCGCCGACGCGCCGACGGCGACTCCCGCCGGCTGAGACGCAGAGAGTCGACCAGCATCGGTCCCGCGCCCTCGTCGTCGATCCCGGCGAGCCCGAGCGGCACGGTCCACCGCGCGTCCGCCGGGGCGACGGCGACGACAGCCGCGCCGGCCTCCCGGCTCCGCACCCGTTCCGCTCGCTCCAGCGGGTCCGCCTGGTCGACGTCGAGGGGCAGGCCCACCGCTCGACCGTGCGCGGCGAGGCGGGCGAGGTCCGGGACGTCGCAGATCGCGGGGAGCAGCAGCCGGAACGGCGCGGTCAACGCTCGAGCGGCGTCGCGCTCGATCGAGTCCGCGAGCCGCACCAGGCGCTTCGCCGACGGCAGCACGGCGCGACCCAGCGAGGTCAGGCTGGCCTGCCGCGAGGAGCGGTCGAGCAGCCGCCCGCCCAGCCGGGTCTCGAGAGCGGCGATCCGGCGGCTCGCGACCGACTGCGGGACGTTCTCCGCCGCGGCGCCCACCGTGAAGCTGCCTCGCTCGCTCACGCTCACGAAGACCCGCCACGCTCCCAACTCGTTCACCCGTTCAGGCTATGCAGTTTCGGTATCGATACGCACGTGAGCGTCTTGGACGGCATGAGACGATGTGGCCGAGGCTGTGGGAGCCGGCGGAGCGCCGTCGGCGGACCCACTCCGAAAGGACACGTCGTGCGTTCTCGAGCACCTCTCCGATTCCATGCCGCCCTCGCAGCCCCCCTCGCCCTGCTCGCCCTCGCGGGTTGCACAGCCGCGCCCGGGCCTGCGCCGGACGCGTCACCGAGCGCCACCTCCTCGCCGTCGGCGCCGATCCCGGCCGCCGACGCCGACTTCGGGGCACTCGAGGACGAGTTCGACGCACGGCTCGGCGTGTACGCGATCGACACGGGCACCGGCGATGCGATCGAGTGGCGCGCCGACGAGCGCTTCGCCTTCGCCTCCACGTACAAGGCCCTCGCCGCGGGCGCGGTGCTCGACGCCGTCGGGGTCGAGGGGCTCGACGAGGTCGTCCGCTACACCGAGGCCGACCTCGTCACCTACTCCCCCGTCACCGAGCAGCACGTGGGCGACGGCATGACGCTCCGCGACCTCGCGGACGCCGCCGTGCGCTACAGCGACAACACCGCCGGGAACCTGCTCTTCGACGCCCTCGGCGGGCCGGCCGGCTTCGACGACGCGCTCGCGGGGATCGGCGACGACGTCACCGAGTCCGCCCGCGAGGAGACGGACCTGAACAGCGCCATCCCCGGCGAGACCGCGGACACGAGCACGCCGGCGGCGCTGGCCGCGGATCTGCGCGAGTACGTGCTCGGCGATGCCCTGAGCGTCGAGGAACAGACCGTCCTCACCGACTGGATGGTGCGCAACACCACGGGCGACGCGCTCATCCGCGCCGGCGTTCCCGACGGGTGGACCGTCGGAGACAAGACCGGATCGGCGTCGTACGGAACCCGGAACGACATCGCCGTGGTGTGGCCGGAGGACGGCGACCCCATCGTGCTCGCGATCCTCTCCGACCGGGATGAGGCGGAGTCGGAGTCCGACGACGCGCTCATCGCCCGCGCCGCGGAGGTCGCGATCGACGCCCTGCGCTGACGCGTCGCCAGCTCAGGGACCGGGGTGAGGTTGGTAGCGTTACCAAGCGCCGGTAGGGTGAGGGCGTGACCGAAGCGCCGCCGCCGTCCGACCGCCGGGTCCGCGTGCTCGACGTGGGCGGATCGCACGTCACCGCGGCGATCGTCGCAGCCGCCGGGGTCACCGCTCGTATCGAGGGTCGGGCGGAGCGGGACATCGACCCACACGCGGAACGACACGCCCTCCTCGACGCCATCGTCCTCCCCGCGCACGAGGTCGACCCCGCCGCCGAGGAGTGCGTCGTCGCGATGCCGGGGCCGTTCGACGATGACACGGGCATCGGCACCTTCGCGGGGGTCGCGAAGTTCGCCGCGATCGCGGGAGTTCCTCTGCACGCCGAGTTCGCACGGCGACTCGGCATCGACCCGACCGCCGTGCGCTTCCTCAACGACGCCGTCGCGTACGGCATCGGCGAGTGGGCCTACGGTGCCGCGGAACGCGCTCACCGCTCCGTGTGCATCACCCTCGGCACCGGCGTGGGCTCCGCGTTCCTCGTCGACGGGCGGCCCGTGACCACCGGCCCAACGGTGCCGCCCGACGGCTATGCGTTCCGCATGGAGGTGCACGGCGCACCGCTCGAGGAGACGGTCTCCACCCGCGCGATCGTGCGCGCGTACACAGCGAGCAGCGGGCGGGTCGCGACGGTCGCGGACATCGCGGCGAGCGCCCGGGCGGGCGACGCCCCGGCCGCTGCCGTCCTCGACCACGCGATGCGCTCGCTCGGCCTCGCACTCGCCCCGTGGCTCGCGCGCTTCGCGGCGGACGAGCTCGTCGTCGGCGGCTCCATCTCCCGCTCGTGGGACCTCATCGACGCCCCGCTGCGAGCGGGGCTCTCGGACGGGGGTGGCGAGCCCGCGCTCGTCCGGCGCTCGACCCTGCTCGCCGACGCGCCGCTCCTCGGCGCCGCCGCCTGGCACCTCGACGCCACGGGCGCCTGACCGTCACCAGCGGCGGCGGCACGCGCTGAACGGCGGCGCTGCGAAGCCCGACTTGACCCCGACGTTACGTCGGAGTGTGCAGTGGGAGCATGAACCCCATCGTCCTCACCTACCTGGGCTCCCATTTCCTCTCGCTGCTCGGCAATGGGATCGCCGCGATCGCCCTCCCCCTCATCGTCCTGCAGATCACCGGCAGCCCGCTCAGCATGGGCGCGATCTCCGCCGCCACGGCGATCCCGGCCGTGGCCATCGGCCTCGTCGCCGGGGTCGTGATCGACCGGTGGAATCGGCGGAACATCTCCGTCGTCTCCGACCTGATCTCCGCCGCGTCGATCGCGGCGCTGCCGATCGTCGATGCGCTGTGGGGTCTCGACCTGTGGTGGTTCGTCGTCCTCGGCATCATCGGAGCGTTCGGAGACGTGCCGGGCGGAACGGCGCGCGAGGTTCTCGTCGGCGCGGTCGTGCGTCGCACCGGCGTGCCGTTGGAGCGGCTCGTCGGCCTCCGACAGACGTTGACCTCGATCGCTCTCGTCATCGGCCCGGCGATCGCCGGGACCCTCGTCGCGCTGCTGGGACCCGCGACGGTGTTCTACGTCACGGCGGGCACGTCGGCCGCTGCCGCCCTCCTCACCCTCCTCATTCCGACGGACACCGGCCGGATCCTTCGGACGGACGCCGCTCCGGAGACGCCGTGGCGACAGGTCGTCGGCGGCCTCGTCGTCCTCCGCCACAGTCGCTTCCTCGTCGCGACGATCGTCCTCATCGTCGGTCTCACCATCGTGGGAGGCGGTCTGCAAGGACTCGTCCTCCCCCTCCACTTCGCGACGATCGCGCGACCGGAGATCCTCGGCCTCGTCCTCACGGTCATGGCGGCGGGGATGTTGGTCGGCGCGCTGATCTTCGCGACAGTCGGCTCGCGCATCACGCGGAGAGCATGGCTCACGATCGGCTTCGCGGCGCTCACGATCGGTTTCGTCGGCCTGTCGACGCTCGCCTCGCTGCCGATCGTCTTCGGTTCGGCGCTGCTCGTTGGCGTCAGCAACGCGATGCTCGGCGGCGTCCTCGGCGTACTGCAGGTCGAGAAGACCCCGGACCGCGCACGCGGGCGGGTGCTCGCGCTGCAGAACACCGCGCTGCAGTTGGCGGCACCCCTCGGCATCGGCGGAGCGGGTCTCGTCGCCGAGGTGGCGACGCCCGCGATCGCGGGTCTCGCGGTGTGCGCCGTCTGGGTGGTGGCCCTCGTCGTTGTCCTCGCGACGCGTTCGCTCCATAATCTGGAGGGTGGTGAGGTCACCGGGAATGCGCAGTAATGAGCTCGCCGACCTGGCCGGCGTCACCGTCCGGACCCTGCGGCACTACCACCAGATCGGGCTCCTCGAGGAGCCGGAGCGCTCCGCGAACGGCTACCGCCGCTACACGGTCCGCCACCTCGCGACGGTCTTGCGGATCGTGAGCTTCACCAACCTCGGGGTCCCGCTCGCCGAGGTGCGCGAGGTGATCGACGACACCGCGGCGGCCTCCGACCTGCTCGACCGCATCGATCGACAGGCCGCGGCGGAGATCGACCGGCTGACCGGTCGCCGGGCGGCCATCTCGCGGCTGCGCGACGGCGGTGCGCAGCCGGATCTGCCCGAGGCCCTCATCCCCTATGCGTCCCTCTTCCGCCCCCGGGCCGGAGCGGCACCCGCTGTCCAGGCGCACGAACGCGAACAGCTCGCCCTCATCGGGCACGTCGGCGGAGGGGCCGGCCTTCCGTGGCTCGCGGCCGCGTACGAGAACCTCGCGGGCGAGCGGGAGCGCTACGAGGCGATCATGACGGAGTTCGACGCGCTCTCTGACGAGGCGCCGGCCGAGCAGAGGCAGCGCCTCGTCGAGGAGATCCTCGACCTGCTCACGACGGCCGTCCCTCTCGACGACGCGCCGCGGCTCGACGCCGACTCGGCGGCCCTCCTCCTCACCCACCAGGACGACCATCACAACGCCGCCCAACGGTCGGTGTGGGACGACGTCCTCCGCCGCCTCAACGCGACCGACGCGTGACGACGTGCCGCAGCAAGCCCTCGTGACGCGACGGCCGACTGCATAGCCTGGGTCCGGGCGCGGTCGCCCGGAGGAGAGGTCGGGAGTCTCATGAGGATCGTCGTCATCGGGGGAAGCGGTCACATCGGCTCGTTCCTCGTCCCTCGCCTCGTGCGCGCCGGACATGAGGTCGTCTCGATCAGTCGCGGGCGCAGCTCGACCTATGCGGAGGCGACCGAGTGGCGCGACGTCGAGTCCGTCGTCGCCGACCGGGAGCAGCAGGACCGGGACGGCACGTTCGGCCCGACGGTCCTCGCACAACGGCCCGACGTCGTCATCGATCTCGTGTGCTTCACCCCCGAGTCGGCCGGGGCTCTCGTCGACGCGCTCCGCGGAGAGGTCACGCACCTCGTCCATTGCGGCTCGATCTGGCGCTTCGGGCGGAGCCGCAAGCTCCCTATTGCGGAGGGCTCCGACTCGGCCGAGGACCCGACCGATGAGTACGGGATCGGGAAGAAGGCGATCGCGGCGCTCCTCGCCGACGAGACCCGCTCCGGTGCGCTGGTGACGACGTCGCTTCACCCGGGACACATCGTCGGGCCCGGTTGGGACCCGATCGGACCGCTCGGCAATCTCGATCCCGCGGTGTGGCGGACGCTCGCTGCCGGGGAGCCCTTGCGTGTGCCGGGCAGCGGGGCGGAGATGATGCACCACGTGCACGCGGACGACGTCGCGCAGGCGTTCGAGCTGGCCGTGACGCACCGGGATGCCGTCGCCGGCGAGGACCTCAACATCGTCGCGCCGACCGCCCTCAGCGTCCGGGGGTACGCCGACATCGCGGCGTCCTGGTTCGGGCGGGAGACCGCTCTCGAGAGCGTCGGCTGGGACGACTTCCGCGCCTCGACCTCGCCGGAGCACGCCGACGCGAGCTGGGGGCACCTCGACCGCAGTCAGTGCTTCACCATCGAGAAGGCACGCCGTCTCCTCGACTACGCCCCGCGCTACGAACCCGAGGACGCCGTGCTGGAGTCGATCCGCTGGCTCATCGACCACGATCGGTTGGAGACGGGCTCCCCTCTCGTCGTCTGACGACCGCGCGGAACCCCGCGGGGTGAGACGATGACAGCTCGACCCCGCGAGGAGGACCCGTGAAGCCTTACTCGGACTTCGCCCGGCAACGAACGCTCCAGATCCTCGGGGACGTGATCGCCCTGCTGGTCCTCGTCGGCGGGATCCTGGCGGCGGTGGCGGTCCACGGGACGATCGTCACGCTCGACGCCGTCGGACGCGAGGTCCAGGCGTCCGGCGAGGGGCTGTCCGCGACGATGACCGATGTCGGCGACGCGCTGTCGTCCACTCCGCTCATCGGCGAGGGGATCAGCGCGCCGTTCGGCGCGGCGAGCGATGCCGCCGATTCCCTCGCCGCGGCCGGCGAGAACTGGCAGCTCGGCGTGCACACCCTCGCGGCGACGGCCGCGTGGACGGTCGTCGCGATCATCGTGGCGGCCCTCCTGTTCGTGTGGTTCCGCCCGCGGATCGTCGGCGCCGTCCGTCGCGGACGGGCGGCGCGGCTCGCCGCCGCCCCGAACGCCCGGGAGTTGCTCGCCCTTCGCGCGATCGTCGACCTCCCGGCCGAGCAGGTCCTCGCCCTGCACCCGAACGCGATGGACGCGTGGCGCCGCGGCGACCCCGCCGTCATCCGCGACCTCGCGGCGCTCCACCTCCGTGCCTCGGGCGTCCGCCTGCGCGGCTGAGGGGGCCGCGGGGGCACGGTCGCTGAGCTTGTCGAAGCGCCTGCACCTTTCCCTTCGACAAGCTCAGGGACCGACGGGTCGGGCCGGAGCGCGTTACGTCACCAGTTCCTCGACGCAGCCCCTCGGTCGCTGAGCCTGTCGAACCGCGCATCGCACGCTTGCGAGGCTTATATACTGACCTATACAAACCACGAGGGAGGTGGATGCCATGACCGTCACATCGATCGACATCGATCAGGGCGAGCTCAGCCTCGCCAAGGAGTTGGCCGGCACGACCACGGCACGCGAAACGGTCGACCTCGCGCTCCGCACCCTGATCGCCGTTCGCCGCCAGCCCGCGGCGATCGAACGGATCATCGGCCGCGAGTTCGACGCCGATCAGATCGACGCAGGCACCATCTCTCCCGACGCCTCCGTCGATCGCGGCGCGTGACGACGTACCTCGTCGACAACAGCGTCTGGCAGAAGGCGGGGCGGAGTGCCGCCATCGCCGCCCGCCTGCGATCCATAGCCACCCAGCACCTCGTCATCACCTGCCCGCCGCAGGTGCTCGAGTACGGTCACTCGGCTCGAACGCCGGAGGAGTACGAGGAGTTGCGAGCCGACATGGAGGGGCTCCTGCCCGCTTTCGTCCACCCGTCCCTCCAGGATGCGCTCGAGATCCAGCAGTCGCTCTGGAGTAACGGGCTGGTTCGGGCGGCGGGGGCGTTCGACTGCATGGTCGCCGCGTACGCCGTGACCAATGACGCCGTCATCCTGACCAGCGATCGGGACTTCGCTCATCTCGAACGGGCGACGGCGGGTGCCGTCCGGCAGGAGTATGTGGAGGAGTAGCCGCAGCCGGCCGGGCCGATCCGGTCTCGACCCGGCCGTCCGGCCGCTGAGCTTGCCGAAGCGCCTCACCCGCCCGCTGAGCGCGGCCCAGCGCCGCCTGGCGACGCTCATCGAACTGAGCGTACGCCCGCACGACGCCGCCTGCCCTCCGACCCTCGACGAGGCCGCCGCCGACACGACGGCCCGGGCCGCCTGACCCACCGCCCGGCCGCACCGCTGCCCCGCCGCCCCCCTCGCCGAGCGCTACACCGTCAGCCGACCGCGCCACGACGTCGTGTGGCGCTCGGCTGGGGGTGTAGCGCTCGCGAATTTCGGCAGGTGTGGGCGGGGTCAACCGCCGTCAGTACTGACCGAGGGAGAGGCCCCGCTGGAAGACGCGCTGCGTGAACATGAACAGGAGCGCCGTCGGGATCGAGACGATGAGCGCCGCCGTGAGCACGACGGTGTACGCCGACCCGCCGCCCTCGGTGGACTGCAACGCCGCGAGCAGCGGCATCACCGGTCGCGTCGACGCGCTCTGGGTGAGCACGAGTGCGAGCAGGAGGTCGTTCCACACCCACGTCGCCTGCAGGATGAACACGACCACGAGGGCGCTGCGCGACATCGGCAGGTAGATGCGCGTGAAGATCCGCCACGGGCTCGCCCCGTCCACGACGGCCGCCTCGAACACGGTCTCCGCGATGCCCGCGAAGAAGTTGCGCATCACGAAGGCGGAGAACGGCGTGCAGACGACGGCGTAGACGAAGGTCATCCCGACGAACGTGTCGAAGAGACCGACCTGCGAGTACGCGGCGAAGAGCGGGATCACCATGATCTGCAGCGGGAAGACGGTGCCGCAGAACACGACGAAGAACCAGAAGAAGCCGCGCTTGAGCTTCAGCACGATCACGGCGTACCCGATGCCGGCGCCGAGGATCACCGCGATGAACGGCGCGATCGTCGCGTAGGCGAGCGTCACCCCGAGTCCCGAGGGGACATCGGTCGTCGCGAACACCTCGCCGATGTTCGACAGGAGCGCGGGCAGGTTGCCGGGCGCCCACAGCTCCGACCCCGAGTACTCGGAGGTGAGCTTGCTCGCGTTCGCGAGCAGCAGGTAGATGGGCAGGAGCCACAGGATGCCGAGGCCTCCGAGGATCACATAGCGGAGGATGCGCGAGATCACTGACGGACCGCCTTCTCTGCGGGCTCGCCGATCGCGAGCTGCCTGCGGAGGTAGATGATTGACGCCGCGAGGGTGATCACCGTGAGGAACAGGGCGACGGCGGCACCGAGGCCGTACTCGCTGTTGAGAAAGGTGTTGCGGTACATCGTCACACCGAGCGTCTCGGAGACGCGGTTCGGTCCGCCCTGCGTCATCGACTGCACGATGTCGAAGGTCTTGAGGCTGTTCACGATCGACAAGCCCACGACGATCGTGGTCGACGGCCGCAGCAGCGGCCAGATCATGTACCGGAAGAGCCGCCACCCGACCGCCCCGTCCACCTTCGCCGCCTCGAGCGGCTCCTTCGGGATCGACTGCAGCCCGACCGTGAAGAGGAGCGCGTTGACCCCGACGCCCTGCCACGCCGACGCGATGATCATCGCGAACGTGTTGAGCGGAGCGTCCTGCAGCCAGCGCAGCTCGGATCCCGGCAGGCCGAGGAACGCGAGCGCCTGCGACAGCGCTCCCCCGTTCTGCAGCACGAACGAGAACACGACGCCGACCGCCACTCCGGAGAGCGCGTACGGGATGAGGAACGGCACGCGCAGCCACGCGCCGCCCGGCAGCCCGTAGGCGAGGTACGCGACGACGAGGCCCAGGCCCACCGGCACGACGAGGGTGCCGACGACCCAGAGGAGCGTGTTCGTGATCGACGTGAGCACCGCGGGGTCGCGGAACATCCGGACGTAGTTGTCGAGGCCGACGAAGTCGGGGTCACCGAGTCCATTGAAGTCCGTGAAGCTCAGGTAGACGGTGTAGACGACCGGGAGGTGGAGGACGAGGACGACCGCCGCGACGCCCGGGGCCAGGAAGCCCCAGGCGGCGCGTTGGTAGTTCGTCGAGGAGCGGCGCGCCATCCCGCGCGTCAGTTGCCGGCCCAGTACTCGTCGGCGACCTGCTGGATGCCTTCGAGGAACGGGGTCGGGTCGCCGGGGTTCGTCATGAACCCGGTGAACTGGTCGAGGGACGCGGTGAGGATGGGCGCGGGTGCCGCCTCGTACCAGCGGAGGTAGAACTCGTACGTCGGCTCGGCGAACTCCGTGGCGATGGCCTGGAACTCCTCCGTCGACGCCTCGGCGTTCGGGTTGTACGGGAGGTTGCCCTCCTGCTCGGACCACGCCGTCTGCGCCTCGGAGCTCATCCACCACTCGGCGTACTCGAGTCCGGTCTCCTTCTGGGGCGAGTTCTCGGCGGTGCACGCCGGCGCGGTCTCGATGGCGACGGGCGTGGTCTCCTGGTCCGGATTCACATTGGGGATCGGGAAGACGCCCCAGTCGGTCCCGCTCTCGAGCCCGACCGTCGTCAGGGTGCTCGCGTACCAGGTGCCGAAGGGGATCATCGCGACCTCCTGGTCCTTCATCTGCGTCTCCGCTGCGACCTTCGAGCCCGGGTCGGTGAAGTAGCCCTTCTCCTTCATGTCGAGCCAGATGTTCATGACGTCCACGACCTCGGGATCGGTCCAGTCGACCTCACCGGTCGTGAGGCCCGTGTAGAGGTCGAGGTCGGTGCCGGCGGCGAGGATCTGGAACCACACGAACGCCCAGGGGTTGCCGCCCGAGTTCCAGAACGGTGCGACGCCCTCGTCCACGAGGGTGTCCGCCACGGTCATGAGCTCGTCCCACGTGGTCGGGGCACTCAGGCCGTACTCCTCGAAGGTGCGCTTGTCGTAGTACATCACCCAGTCGTCCACGCTGATGGGCGTGCAGTACTGCTCGCCGTCGACCGTGTAGAGGTCGCGCACGGACTCGGCGACGTCGCCGTTGTCGACGGCCTCCGTCCAGATGTCCGTCGTCGGCGCTACGAGGTCCTCGGCGACGAGCTCCTCGAGCTGTCCGCCCGTGTGCCAGGTGAAGAGCCCCGGGCTCTTGTTGGTGCGGAACGACTGCTTCACGAAGGCCTGGAACGCCTCCTGGTCGGCGTACGCCGTGGTCTTCAGGGCGATGTCGATGTCCTTCTCCGACTCCTTCGAGAAGGCGTCGAAGTCCCAGGTCTTGTCCGTGATGAAGGTGAGCTCGCCCGAGTCGGCGGCCGAGCCACCGGTCGAACACCCGGAGAGCGCGGCGGCGCCGAGGACGAGGACGGCCGCCGTTGCGGCGCTTCTGGAGAATCTCACGCTGAACTCCCTTGTTCGAGCAAATGGTGTGGTTGCGGGTTCGGTGCTCCGGTCGGGACCGGTTGTTATCGTTACCAAGCAAACGCACAGTAACACGCACCCCGGGGGGCCACAAGAGCGCATTCCGTCGGCGCGGCCGCTTCGGTATACCGTGGCGATATGACGACCGACGAGCCGCGGATCCCGCGAAAGCCCGCTCGACGCTCGTCCAATCCGACCATCCACGATGTCGCCCTCGAGGCGGGCGTGAGCCCCATGACCGTCTCCCGCGTCCTCTCCGGCGGCAAGAACGTGCGGCTCGAGGTGCAGGAGCGAGTGGGACGCGCGATCGACGCGCTCGGCTACCACCGCAACGAGAACGCGCGCAGTCTGCGCCCCGGTCACCGCTCCGGACTCGTCGGCGTGACGATCACGAACATCGCGAACCCCTACTACGCCGAGATGCTGCGCGGCGTCGAGGAGATCGCGTCACAGCACGGCCGCCGCATCCTCGTCGGCAACTCGAACGAGGACGCGGACCTCGAGAAGCAGCTGGTCGCCGACTTCATCGGACGTCGCGTGGAGGGCCTCATCGTCGTCCCCTCGATCGCCGGAGACGCCGCCCACCTCCAGGTCGAGCGCCTCGGCGGCGTGCCGGTCGTGCTCGCCTCGCGAGCCGTGGGCGGAGTGGCCGCCGACACGGTCCTCATCGATGACGTCGAGGGAGCGCGGGCCGCGACGGCCGCCCTGCTCGCCGAGGGCCACCGCCGCATCGCCTACCTCGGACAGCGCTCGGTGTTCACCGGTCGCCGCCGCCTGGAGGGGTTCGCTCTCGCGCACCACGCCCTCGGTCTCGAGACCACCGAGGAGCTCATCCGCATCGGTCAGCAGGACGTCGGCACGGCGGAGCGCGCGATGGCGGAGCTGCTGGAGCTTCCGGACCCGCCCACCGCGGTCTTCAGTGCGAACAACCGCAACACCGTCGGCGCGATCCGCGCGATCGTCGCCCGGCGCCGCGCCACCGATCCGCTCTCGACCGCGATCGACGACGTGCGCGTCGCCGGGTTCGACTCGTTCGACTTCGCCGAGATCGCACCCGTGCGACTCTCCGTCGTCGATCACGACGCGGGCGATCTCGGTCGGCGAGCGGCGACGATGCTCTTCGACCGGCTCGACGACGCGTCGAACGCGGGTGGCCCGCGCATCGTCGAGCTCCCCGTCACCCTGCGGAACCTGTTCTAGGGTGTGATCGCCACCTCGGTCGGGCGCCACCGGCCGTCCGTCTTCCGCACCCGATAGCCTTCGTTCCATGACGGACGGGAAGTGGGGCACCCACGATCTGCGCGCTGCGCTGCACCGGGTCGAGCTCGACGCGTACGCCGACGACATCGCGGGTCTGGCCCTACCGGCCGCCTATCTCGGCGTTCACGCCGGCGAGCAGGGCGAAGCGCGTGGCAGCCGGCTCGGCGGCGAACCCTGGCTCGACGACGACGTCGAGTGGCCGCTCGACCCCCACGGGCGGCCACTCGACTTCGTGCTCCAAGTGGCCGCCCGCGACCTTCCCGAGAACTGGCAGGGGCATCGATTGCGTCCCGACGAGTGGCCCGCCGACGGGGTGATCGCGCTCTTCGTCGGGCTCTCGGCGTCGTCCTTCGGCATCCCCCATCGTGTGGTGATGTCCAGCCGTGCGGGCGGTATCCGGCGTGCTCCCGCTGCGCCCGAGCCGGAGGCGATCGACCTGCGTTTCGCCGAAGAGGTGCCCGCGGCGCGGCTCGACGTGCGTATCGGGTGGGACGTGCCGCGCTGGGCCTCGACCGAATGGGCACGGCTCGACGAAGAGGTCTTCGACGGCGAGGAGGATGCTGCCGGCTACGAGTCGCTCGGATCGCTTCTCGAGCCCTTCCCGGGAAGCGAGCTGATCGGCCGCGTCTTCGGTCACGTCGCCGGCATCGGCGCCGACCCCCGAGACGACATTCCGAGCAGTGTCCCCGCCACCGAATGGGAGCACCTGATCACCCTCGAATCGTCCATGGCGGTCGATCTCACCATCGCGGACGCTGGATATCTGCAGGTGCTGAGCGCCGGCGCCGGGAACCTCGAGACGACCTTCTGCACCGTCGAGACGAGCTGAGCGGGCGGGAACCCTGTCCGGTCGAGGGCTCTGCCGATCGCCGAAGTCGATCGTTGCGCCACAGGCGTCGATCTCGGTGTGTCATTGCGCGAGACGCGTCTCAGGCGGCTCATTTCGCAATCGTCGGTCGCGCCGGTCGCCCTAGCGTGTCCTCAACACACGGCGACCGACGAGAGGCAGCACATGACGATCACTCTGGGCGACAGCCCGGCCACGAGTTCAGCCCCCTCGACGGAGGCGTTCTGGGACACCGCGCGGCGGCACCTGATCCGCTACGGCCCGGCCGGATTCCTCCCGTCGATCATCGAACGGGCGAACGGCAGCCACCTGTACGACGAGACGGGGCGCGCGATCCTCGACTTCACGTCCGGGCAGATGAGCTCGCTGCTCGGACACGCCCACCCGGCCGTCGTCGAGACGGTGTCGCAGTCGATTGCGACGCTCGACCACCTCTTCAGCGGTATGCTCAGCCGGCCGGTCGTCGACCTCGCGGAGGCCCTGTCGCAGACGCTCCCCGATTCGCTGAGCAAGACGATGATCCTGAGCACCGGCGGCGAGTCGAACGAGGCCGCCATCAAGATGGCGAAGCTCTACACCCAGAAGCACGAGATCGTCTCGTTCGACCAGTCGTACCACGGGTCGACGCACGCGGCCGGCGCGGCGACGTACAGCCTGTCCCGTGCGGGATACGGTCCGCTCGCCCCGGGAAACCTCATCATCCCGACGCCCAACTCGTACCGGTCGGTGTTCCGCGACAGCGCGGGTGAGCACGACTGGCAGGCGGAGCTGGACTTCGGTTTCGCCATGGTCGACCGGCAGTCCGTCGGAAGCCTCGCGGCCTTCATCGCAGAGCCGATCCTCGGCACCGGCGGGCTGATCCCGCCGCCCGACGGCTACTTCGCGGCGCTGCGGAAGAAGTGCGACGAGCGCGGCATGCTCCTCATCATCGACGAGGCGCAGACGGGCCTCTGCCGCACCGGCGACTGGTACGCGTTCCAGCACCAGGGCGTCGCTCCCGACATCCTCACCCTGTCGAAGACCCTCGGCGCCGGACTCCCCGTGTCCGCCGTGGTCACGAGCGAGGAGATCGAGGCCGTGTGCAGCGAGCGCCGCTTCATGTTCACGACGACGCACGTGTCCGACCCGCTCGCGGCGGCGGTGGGGCTGACCGTCGTCAGGACGCTGGTGGACGAGGAGTTCGACGCGATCTCCCGCCGGCTGGGCGAGCGCCTGCGCACCGGACTCACGGAGTTGCAGAGCCGCCACGAGAGCATCGGCGACGTCCGCGGGCGCGGACTGTTCCAGGGCATCGAGCTGGTCCTCGACCGGGAGACGAAGGAGCCGGCCGACGACTTCGGCACCGCCGTCACCGCGGCGTGCTTCGAGCGGGGCCTCCACCTCAACATCGCGCAGATGCGGGGAGTGAACAGCATCCTGCGGATCGCACCGCCGCTCACGATCGCCGAAGCCGACCTCGACACCGGGCTCTCGATCCTCGACGAGGCGCTCACCGTCGCACGCCGGAACGCCTGAGGCGGACCGATATGGAGCGGGATCAGACGGCGCGGGAGGCGACGACCCGAGTCCTGGACGGGGAGTCCGACTTGATGAGCACCATCGGGAAGCGCGAGATCAAGCGCCCGAGACCCGGGAGGGTCATGAGCTTGGTGCTCATGAAGACCTCGTACGCGGCGAGATCCCTCGTCGCGACCACGACCTCGAAATCGGGCGAGCCGAACATGCGGCGTGCTTCGATCACCTCACGATGCGACGTGAGCTCGGCCTCGAACCGCTGCGTCGTCACGGGCGACTGATCCGCGAGGTCGATGCTCACGAGCACCTCGAACCCGCGGTCGACCGCGGCCGGAGCGAGGCTCGCGTGGTAGCCGGTGATGACACCGTCCTCCTCGAGGCGCTTGACCCGGCGGAGGCACGGCGACGGCGACAGGCCGACGGCGGCCGCCAACTCGATGTTCGATTGGCGACCATCGCGGCGCAAGTGCTCGATTATTGCGCGGTCGATGCGGTCCACCGCTCAAGTCTGCCGCCCGACCCCCGCGCGGCCGCGCAGTTCATCCAATCTCAATCGACTCGAAACAGGAAGGAAACGGATCCCCCGCCATGACGACATCCTCGAATCTGCTCCCCGAGCTGGCGGTCGCCGCCGCCCTCCCCCAGCCCGACGTCTCCGACGTTCTCGCAGCTCGGGCGGCCAGCGATGCGGCCGCCGACACCGCGAACGCGGCACTGTCCTCCGACGGCGTCGACGTGCGACTCGTGACGATCCCCGGCGAGCAGGACGCACCCGATGTCCCCGTCCGCCTCCTCCGGCCGGAAGGTGCGGCCGGCACCCTCCCGGTCCTCGTCGCGATGCACGGCGGAGGCTACGTCCTGGGCCGTGCCGTGGACTTCGACTACCTGTGCCTCGAGATCGTCCGCGAGCTCGGGATCGCCGTCGTCAACGTGGAGTACCGTCTCGCTCCGGAGGCGCCGTTCCCAGCCGCGCTCGACGACTGCTCGACCGTGCTCCGCCACGTCGCCCGTCACGGCGCCGACCTCGGGCTCGACCCCGACCGCATCGCCGTAGGCGGCTCGAGCGCGGGTGGCGGGCTCGCGGCCGGGCTCGCCCTCCGGACACGGGACGAGGACGGACCTCGAATCGCCTTCCAGCTGCTGCTGAGCCCGGCGCTCGACGATCGGATCACCCGTACCCCGGAGGCATCCTTCGACAGCAGCCCGACCCTCAGTCGCACCACCGGCGAGCTCCTGTGGAGCTACTACCTCGGCCCCGACTACGCGGGCCCGGACGATCCGGACGTCTCGGTGTACGCGGCACCGGCACGCGCGGAGGATCTGTCGGGGCTTCCGCCCGCGTACATCGCGGCCATGGAGCTCGACCCCGTGCGGGACCAGGACATCGACTACGCGCTCCGCCTGCTGCAGTCGGGAGTCGGCGTCGAGCTGCACTCCCATGCCGGCACCTTCCACGGCTCCGTCGAGTTCGCCCCCGAAGCGGCGAGCAGCGCTCGCATCCGCGCGGGGATGATCGTTGCCCTCGGACGAGCCCTCGGCGTCGCGAGCCCGCCGGCCTCCTGACGACAGCCGCCCGGCTCGTCGCCGAGCGCCCTCGCCCGTCCCCTCCGTACAGACCCACAAGACCCACAGACCCACAAGACCCACAGATTCACGGACCCACCGAAAGCCGCTCCACCCATGCACTGACACCCCACATCCTCGAACCCAGGAGTCGATCCGCCATGACGCTCAAGCCCTCCCGACGCCCCGCCCGCCCCGACCCCGACCCGGCGACCCCGGTCGCGACAGCACCGACGGCCCTGGATGCGCAGGGCGAATCCGGGTCCGACGGGACACTGACCTTCCGCATCGGGATCGCGGGCGCGTTCGTCGCCCCCGCGATCTTCCTCGCCGGTGTCGTCGCCTTCTTCATGGTCTTCGGCGTCTTCGATATGAACGCGCTCACCGCATCCGGGCTCGCCGGCTTGCTCATCGCCGGGTTGTTCGCCCGGTCCTACTCGCGATTCTGGGAGCACATCATCGCAGGCGTCTCCTCGCGGAACTCGGTCGTGCTCCTCCTGATCCTCCTGGTGGTCAGCATGGTCGCCGCGATGATCACCCAGTCCGACGTCGCCGGCGGCTTCGTCTGGCTCGCCGGGCAGCTGGGGATCGGGGGCGGCGTCTTCGTGGCCGTGACGTTCGTGCTGTCGTGCGTCATCTCGATGTCGACGGGCACGTCGTTCGGCACGATGTTCACGGCGTTCCCGATCTTCTACCCCGCCGGCGTCCTGCTCGGCGCCGACCCGGTGCTCCTCGCGGGAGCGATCCTGTCCGGAGCGATCTTCGGCGACAACCTCGCGCCCATCTCCGACTCGACGATCGTGTCCGCGTCGACACAGCGCTACCGCCGGAAGGAGGGCGTGGCGGAGGTCGGCGGCGTCGTCCGATCCCGGGCCCGCTACGCGCTCGTGGCCGCCGGCCTCAGCGCCGTGCTGTTCCTCGCGCTCGGTCTCGTCCGCGCGCCCGGCGCGTCCGCGGCCGCGTCCGTCGGCGACGGGGACGGGAACCCGCTCAGCCTGATCATGGTGATCCCCGTCGCCGTCCTGCTCGGGGTGGCGTTCTGGAAGCGCGACATCTTCCTCGCGGCGACGATGGGACTGCTGTCCGGGATCGTGATCGGTCTCGTGACCGGCGTGCTCTCCCCCGCCGACATCATGTCGGTCGGCGAGGACGGCGCGCCCGGCGGCTTCCTCGTGACCGGCGTCGCCGACATGCTCCCCCTCGTCGGGCTCGCGATCGTGATCTTCGCGATCGTCGGTGTCCTCCAGGGCGCCGGCGTCTTCGACCTCATCGTCGATCTGGTCGCCCGCTCCGAGCGCTCGAGCGGCCCGGTGCGCGCCGAGCTCGGCATCGGCATCGGTGCTGCGGCGGCCGCGGCGCTCTTCGCCGGGGTGAACAGTCCCTCGATGCTCATGTTCGGGCCGGTGGCCGACAAGCTCGGAGCCCGCGCACAGCTGCACCCGTATCGACGGGCGAACGTGATGGACGGGTTCACCCTCGGGATCGGAGCCGTCGTCCCGGTAGCGAGCGTCTTCCTCCTCATCTCGAGTCAGTTGACCCAGGGCTACGACGGCGTTCCGGAGCTGACCGCGCTGTCGATCTTCACGGCGTCGTTCTACCCGCTCATCCTCACCGCTGTGATGGTGGTCGCCGTTCTGACCGGCTGGGGCCGCCGATGGGAGGGCGAGAACGGCGTGGAACTGCGCGAGGCACCGCCCCGCCACGAGTCCGCCGAGGTCCGCTGACACCGATCCTCCACCCCCCCGTTCCGAGATCCCTCGATCGGACACGCAGCGTCGTGTCCGATCGAGGGATTTGCCTGACCGGAGCGGGTGAGGCCTGGGGTGCGTGCGGCGCGAGACCGGTCCCGCTATGGCGTCAGCACCCGTCGACTGATATCGTTACCAACCGTTCGGGCCCGACACCCGCGCTTGCCTCCAAGCGCTCGAATCGACCCCGTCTCTTCAACGATGAAACAGGCGAAAGGGAGGCCATGGCTTCTCACCCATCCGCGCTCCGCCGGCCCCCGGCGTACGACCCACGGCCCTCGATCCCCCTCTCCGACGACCACCGGGTGTGGCGCGGAGCCGACGTGTGGGAGCGGATCGCGGCGAGCGCCGGCGAGGACGGGATCGTCGCCATCGATACCTACCCCGGGGTCGACCTGCCGGAACTGCGGACCGAGCTCGAGCGCCGACTCCCCCTCGCCTCCGTCGTCGACGTCGAGGAGCTCGCCGCCCTCTCGCCCGAGCGCCTCGACGCCCTGCTCGCGGACAACCTGACCGACGACCGGGTCTTCGGTGTCATGAGCCACCACACCCTCCGCGACTTCTACGACCCGGCCGAGCTGGACCGGGTCGGCGCCGACGTCGAGACCGGCACCGGGCTGCGGATCGTCATCGGCTGGGGCGCGACGCTCGTCCCGGTCCCGTTCGATGTCGTCGTCCTCGCCGACCTCGCCCGCTGGGAGATCCAGCAGCGGCAGCGCGCCGGCGCGCCGAACTGGAGGGCCGGCAACGAGCGCGAGGACGCGATCCGCAAGGTGAAGCGCGGGTTCTTCGTCGAGTGGCGCGTCGCGGACCGGCACAAGCGCGGCCTCTTCGACCGCCTCGATTTCGTCCTCGACACCAACGCGTCCGTGGCCGACGCCCGCCTCATCGAGGCCCGCACCTTCCACGCGGCGCTCGACACCGCGGTCACCCGCCCGTTCCGCGTCGTGCCGTTCTTCGACCCCGGGGTCTGGGGCGGCCAGTGGATGAAGGAGAACCTCGGCATCTCGGGCGAGGACAACTTCGCGTGGTGCTTCGACTGCGTCCCCGAGGAGAACAGTCTGCTGATCGAGGCCGACGGCGAGATCGTCGAGATCCCCTCGATCGACCTCGTCTTCCGGCACCCCCGAGAGCTCCTCGGCGAGAAGACGTTCGCGCGGTTCGGCGCCGAGTTCCCCATCCGCTTCGACATGCTCGACACCAT
>CAKTZW010000001.1 GCA_934636065.1 uncultured Labedella sp. | reverse complement strand
CGCCGACACGGACACGGACGCGAAGCCGACCCGCCGAGCCAAGGGCCGTGAGAAGCTCCGTCGCTGGCTCGTGCGCTTCGGCGTGCCCGGCGCGAGCATCCTCGCCCCGCTCGCCCTCCCCACCATGCTCACCGCGGCGTTCTTCGTCGGCTCCGGCGTGCCGAAGCAGTGGGTCATCCTCTGGCAGGTCGTCGCGATCGTGCTGTGGACGAGCCTCATCGCCGTCGCCGCGACCGGCGCGCTCGCGCTCCTCGGCTGGTGACGGGACTCCGCACCACCACACGATGGCCGAGCCCGTCGAGGCGTCGCACCTTCCTCCCGCACCATCCCGACCCGATTGGAACCGAACCCATGCTTCTCCGCAGGCCCTTCCAGCTCATCCGCCACGACCTCCGGACGTACCTCCTCCTCAACGCGATCGTCTACGGCGTGGTCCTCGCGGGGTTCGTCGCGGGACTGCTGTTCCCCTCGCTGACCGCCACGCAGGTCGAATCCCTCGAGAACAACGGGACGGCTGACCTCGTTCTCTCGCTCCTCAGCAACCCGTGGCTCTTCGCGGTCACCATCCTGGGCGTGAATACGTTCCGGATCGGAGTGCTGACGATCCTGCTGCCCTCGCTGATCGTCCCGTTCAGCGGCATCGTCGCCTTCCTGGTGTGGACGGGGGTCACCGGCGTCGCGCTCGTCCCGACGAGCGAGAGGGGGTGGGTGGCCTTCATCCCGCACTCCGTGACCGTCGTGATCGAGTTCCAGGCGTACATCCTGCTCGCCTTCGGCGCATACCTGCTCGGGCGGTCCTGGCTGTGGCCGCGCACCGTCGGCGCCGTCACCCGCCGACGGGGTTACGTCCGCGGACTGGCGCGCTTCGGGCTGATGGCGATCCCCGGGTTCGCGCTCCTCGTGATCGGCGCGATCTACGAGGCGTTCTCCCTCTCGTACGGGGTCCCGTTCCTGCTGCGGTCCTTCGGGGTGGCGTGAGGATCCGGCCGCCATCGCGCGGGTCGCTTTCGCTCGGTAGTTTGTCCCCATGCAGAACGTGGAGCCGTACTCCGACCAAGACCCCGTCCTCACCGATGCGCAGTGGAAGCGCCTGACCGCCTACGGCATCCCCGAGGACGTGGCCGCCGGCGACCAGCTCGTGCGATCCGGCGACCGGGAGTACGACCTCCTGCTCGTCGACACCGCCGAGGTCGAGGTCGTCCGCGACTCGCTCTGGTGGATCGGGGAGACCGTCATCGGCACGTTCGGCGAGCGATCCTTCAGCGGCGAGCTGAGCCTCCTCAACGGCCAGGGCGCGTTCCTCTCGGCGCGGGCCACGAAGGACGGCCGCATCTTCCGCGTCGACCGTGCCGCGCTGCGGCGCCTCATGAGCGAGGACGACGAGCTGTGCGACCTCGTGCTGCGGACCCTGTGGCACCGGCGCGAGGCGCTCCGGACCGGGCCGGCCGCGCTCACGCTCAAGTTCCTCGGCGAGGAGTCGTCTCGGGACTTCCACGCCCTCCGCCGGTACGCGGAGCGCCTCGACCTCGTCCACACGTCGACCACGCTCGATACCGCGGATGCCGAGCACCTCGCGAAGCACGACTTCGAGCGCGGCGACCTCCCGATCGCCTTCATCCAGGGCGAGGCCCTCACGAATGCGACCCCCGGGCTCGTGGCCGAGCGGCTGGGCCTCAGCTACAACGGCGACGCGGACGAGATCGTCGACCTCGTCGTGATCGGGGGTGGACCGGCGGGCCTCGCCGCCGCGATCTACGGCGCGTCGGAGGGGCTCGAGACGGTGCTCCTCGACGCCGTCGCACCCGGCGGGCAGGCGGCGGCGACCTCGCGGATCGAAAACTTCCTCGGCTTCCCGTTCGGTGTGAGCGGCGGAGAGCTGATCGGGCAGGCGTCGCTGCAAGCGCTCAAGTTCGGCGTCCGCGTGTACGCGCCGTGCGAGGCGGTGGACCTCCGGAACGCCGGCGACATCCTCGAGATCACGCTCACCGACGGCCGCATCATCCACGCCCGCTCGGCGATCGTCACGTCCGGCGCCTCCTACCGCCGCCTGCCGCTCGACCGCTGGTCGGACTTCGAGGGCGCCGGCATCTACTACGCCGCGACGCAGCTCGAGTTGCGTCACGTGGCGAACGCCCCCGTCGTCGTGGTCGGTGGAGCCAACTCGGCGGGGCAGGCCGCCCTCTTCCTCTCGTCGGCGGGGTGCCCGGTGCGGCTCGTCGTCCGCGGCAACGATCTGCGCAGTCGGATGTCGACGTACCTCGTCGACCGGCTGATGGAGGAGTCGCGGATCGATGTCCTCACGCGGGCGCGCATCACCGAGCTCGACGGCGGGTCGTCGCTCGAGCGCGTCTGCATCGACACGGTCGGGACCGTCGACGCGAACGGGCTGTTCTGCTTCATCGGGGCGGAACCGGCGACGGGCTGGATCTCCGGCCTCGACCGCGATCACGCCGGCTTCCTCCGTACGGGAACCGACATCCCGGAGGCCTCGCTCGGATCGCACTGGGAATCGCTCGGTCGCGAGCCGCTCCCGTTCGAGACGTCGCTCCCGCGCGTCTTCGCCGCGGGCGACGTCCGGCGCGGGTCGATGAAGCGCGTCGCGGCGGCCGTCGGCGAGGGCTCGAGCGCGGTCGCCTCGGTGCACCGCGCCCTCGCCGGCATCTGACCCGCGTGCGGCCTGCCCCGCCCGCGCCGTTGCCGCCGCCTCGTCGTCACTTTGAGCGCTTTACCGCCGGTACACGCGACGCAATCCGCTCAAAGTGGCGATATGGCGGGCCGGGGCGGGGCGGGCGAGGTGGGGGCGAGCGCGTTCTCAGGCGGAGACGGAGGCCGCGAGGCGCGCGTCGACCGCGGCGGCGCTGAAGGTCTGGTCGATCACCAGGTGGCGGGCACCCTGGACGGCCGCGCGCTCTCCGAGAGCGGAGACCGCGATCGTGAGCTCGCGCGTGGCGAGCGGCACGGTGCGCTGGAAGATCGTCTCCCGGACGGCTGCGACGAACTGCGGGCTCGTCGCCGGGATGAGACCGCCGAGCACGAGCACAGCCGGGTTGAGCAGCGCGACCGAGGTCGCGAGCACCTCGCCGAGCAGCCGGCCGGCGTGCTCCACGAGGGACACGGCGACTGCATCGCCCGTCGACAGCAGGCGTGCGACGTCTCGCGTCGATGAGACCTCGATGCCGCGCTCCGACAACTGACGCCCGAGCGCACGACCGCCCGCCTCCGTGTTGAGGCACCCGATCGCGCCGCACGTGCAGACCTGACCGGACGACTCGCCGGCGATCCGGATGTGACCGATGTCGCCGGCGCCGCCGGCGATGCCGCGCTCGGCCGAACCGTGCAGGATCAGGCCGGCCCCGATCCCGGAGCCGACCTTCACGAAGAGGACGCTCGGGCTCTCAGGGTAACGAGCCCGCGACTCGCCGAGCGCCATGAGGTTGGCGTCGTTGTCGAGGAACGCCGGGACGCCGAGCAGCTCGCCGAGCCTCTCCGCCACCGGATAGTCGTGCCAGCCCGGCATCACGGGCGGCGAGTTCGGGCGCTGCGTCTGGAACCGCACCGGCCCCGGGATGCCCACGCCGATCCCCGTCACCTCGGCGAGCGCCCGACCCGAGCGCGACACGAGCTCCCCAGCGCGACGGGCGACGAAGCGCAGCACCTCGTCGGGTTCGGCCGCGATCCGCAGCTCGCTCGACGACTCCGACAGCACGGTGCCGCCCCCGTCCATGAGCGCGATGTGGCAGTGCTGCGCGCCGAGGTCGACGGCGAGAACGAGCTGGCGCGACGCGTCGAACGACAGGATCTTCGCGGGACGGCCCGCCGAGCCGACGACCTCCCCGACCTCGCGGACGTAGCCGGCGGAGGTGAGCTGCGTCATCCGCAGCGCGAGGGTCGACCGCGACAGTCCTGTGACCTCTTGCAGCTCCCGCCGGGTGCGGACCCGTCCGGAGCGGACGAGCTCGAGAATCTCGCCCGCCGATGCGTTACCCGCCGGCACGGCCCACCTCTTCTCTCCCCCGCACGAGCTCGAGGATGCCTCCCGCTCGGGTCGATGCGTTACCCGCTGGCACCACTCACCCCTTCTCGGCGCCCGCCGTCAGTCCCCCGGTGAGCAGCCGCTCGGTCGCGAAGAACACGATGATGATGGGGAGCGTCAGGACGACGGACCCCGCCATCAGAACAGTAGTCGGCACCTCGATGCTCCCTGACAACCGCGACAGCCCGAGCGACACCGTCCACTGATCGCGCTTGTCGACGAGGAACAGCAGGGCGAAGAGGAACTCGTTCCAGGCGATCATGAACACGAAGAGACCGGTCGCCATGATCGACGGCAGCGCGAGCGGGATGCTGATCTTCCGCAGCACGCCGACGCGGCTGAGCCCGTCGACGAGGGCCGCCTCCTCGATCGCGACGGGGATCGTGTCGAAGTAGTTGCGCATCATGTAGATCGCGACGGGAACGGTCTGCGCCGTGTAAACGAGCAGCAGACCGACGAGCGACCCGCGCAGCCCGAGCCGCGTGAACAGCACGAAGAGCGGGATCGCGATGACGATGGCGGGGAACAGGTACGTCGCGATGAAGAGCGCGCTCACCTGCCGGTGCCCGAAGAACGGCAGCCGCGCGATCGCGTACGCGCCCGGGATCGCCACGAGCAGTGAGAGCAGGACGGACCCGATCGCGACGAGCGCCGAGTTGCGCAGGAAGATCAGGAAGCCCTGACCGCCGTCGCTCTGCGGCGCGAGCACCTCGAGGTAGGTCGCGAGCGTGAAGTCCTCGAACGCGATGCCGAGGGAACCCGGATCGCGTAGCAGGCTCTCGATCGGCTTGATCGACAGCAGACCCATGTAATAGAAGGGCAGCAGCGTGGCGAGGAGCAGACCGACGATGACGACCCAGCGGAGGACGCCGAGGGTGCGTCGTTCGACACGGTCGCGGCTCCAACCGCCGACGGGCCGGCGCGGTGCGCGCGCGGTCGTGCCGGGCGCCGGGTTCCGCTCGGCGCTCGGGGCGAGGCGGGGCGTCGTGGTCATACCTTCTCCCCCCGTCGCCGGGCCATGAGGACGTAGATGGACAGCAGCACGATGAGCACCGCCGCGAGGACCGTCGACTGGGCCGCGGCCCCGCCGACGTTCTGCTGCACGGTGAGCAGCTCGTAGACCCGCACGCTCGCGACCCCCGTTCCCGCGGCGCCCCCGGTGAGCAGGAAGATGTCGTCGAACTCGTTGAACGTCCAGATGGTGCGCAGCACGACGAGCAGGGCGATCACGGGCATGAGCTGCGGCAGCACGATGTGACGGAACGACTGCAGCGGGGTCGCGCCGTCGACGAGCGCGGCCTCCTCCGGCTCGGTCGAGAGCGCCTCGAGCCGGGCCATGATGAAGAGGAACGCGAAGGGGAAGTACCGCCAGCCCTCGAACGCGATGACGGTGAGCAGCGCGGTCGGCACGGGGAGCTCGAGGCCGAGCAGATCGAGCCGGCCCTGCGCTTGCGACAGGAACGGGATCCCCTCGGCCCAGCCGAGCACGCTCGTCCCGAACGCGTTCACGATGCCGAACTCGGGGTTGAGCATCGTGCGCCACACGAACGCGACGGCGACGACGGGCGCGACGTACGGGAGCATCATCGCGGCCCGCACGAACGTGCGGCCCCGGAAGGGCCTCCGCAGCGCCATCGCGGCCACGAGGCCGAGGCCGACCGCGGCGATCACGGAGCCGACCGTGTAGACGAAGGTCGTCGTGAGGCTCGTCCACAGCCCGCCGGAGGTGAACGCCTGCACGAAGTTGTCTGCCGTGAGGTTCTCGAAGACGCCCTGTCGGCCCACGTTGATGAGCCGCATCCGTTGGAACGCGATGAGCACGGACCAGATGAGCGGGACGACGACGACGGCGAGCACGATGACGAGCGTCGGCGAGACGAGCGCGAGTCCCGTGCGGGAGTCCCGTTGCGTGAGGGTGCGCCGGCGCCGTGGCGCGCTGCGCTGCGGCGGTGGAGCGGTGGTGGTGGACACGATGCACCAATCCGGACCCGGTGGGTCCTCGGTATGGGGTGTCTGGGTGGAAGGACGGGCGCGTTCATCACCCCGTCACACGGTCCCTGAGCTTGTCGAAGGGCGACAGGCTCAGGGACCGTGTGCCGCTACAGCCCGAGGTCGCCCTTGATGCCCTCGACCTGCTCGGCCGCCTGCCGAGCGGCATCCTCCGCGCTCAGCCCGGAGTTCAGCATCTCGGAGATGATCTTCGGCATCACGAGCTGGCCGGACACGGCCCCCGCGAGTTCGCCGTACCCCTGCGGCAGACCCCAGCGGTCGAAGCTCGACGGGGCCTCGGCCACGGCGGTGAGCGCCTCGGCCGGGTAGATCTCCGACAGCACCGACTTGGTGTCGACGCCGGCCTCGAGGGTCGACCATGCGTCCGTGAACCGGGTCGCGTCGTCCGCGGTGCCGGTGCGAGTGGGTACCTTGCCCTCGGGGGCGATCGCGAGCCAGTCCTCGTATGCGTCGTCCATCATCCACTCGACGAGGCCCTGCGTGTCGGGCGAGGAGTCCGCCATGATCGCCCAGGAGACGACCTCGCCGAATGACGCGGCCTCGTCGCCGTCGGGACCCGAGATCGCCGAGACGACTCCCGTGTTCTTCGCGAGGAACGCCGGATCCGCCTCGCACTCGGCGCACGTGGGGAGGGCGTCGTTGCGGAGGCCGGCGAGCTCGTCGAGCAGGAACGACGACCACACGACCATCGCGGCGCCGCCCGAGAAGTAGGTGGCGCGCGTCGTGTCGACATCCTGATTGCCCGACACGGAGTAGTCCGCCGCGAGCGTGTTGAAGAAGTCGAGCGCCTCGACGCACTCGGGGCTGTCGAGCTCCACCGTCCCCTCGTCGTCGACGAGGTCGCACCCGTTCGCGAGGGCGAAGTGCTCGAAGGTCTGCTGCGTGAAACCGTCGCCCGGCGCCGTCGCGAGGGTGATGCCCGCGACGTCCGGCGTGTCGAGGGCCTCGGCGGCGGCCGTGATGTCGTCGAAGGTCTCGGGGGCGTCGAGACCGGCGGCTTCGAAGAGGTCGGTGCGGTAGTAGAGCAACTGCGCCCAGCCGTCGCTCGGCACGGCGAGCTGCGTGTCGTCCTGCGTCGTCAGCTCGAGCGCGCGCTCCTGGAACGTGTCGGCACCGAGGTTCTCGACGACGGCCGCGGCGGCCTCGGTGTCGAGCAGGTCATCGATCTGGAACTGGTAGATCGAGGTGAGCGGCACGGCGGCGATGGCGTCCGGCAGTTCGCCGGAGGCCGCGGCCGAGGTGAGCACGGTGCTCCGCTGGTCCTCGGCGACGGCGACGAGCTCGACGTCGATGCCGGACTCCTCGCTGTAGCGCTCCATCATCGCCTCCTGGGTGGCGACCCGGTCGGCGACGTCCTCGATGGTCCAGATGGTCAGGGTGCCGTCGCCCTCTCCGCCGCCGCCACCGCTGTCGCTGGAACAGCCGGTGAGCACGAACGCGGAAGCCACGGTGAGCGCAAGGCCCGCGGTCAGCTTGTTTCGCATGATCTCTCTTTCGGTCGCACGTGTTGCTCTCGAGAGTCGTGCTCGATCGAGCACTGCTCTGTATCGAGCGCCGCCGCGAGGGCGAGCGCTCATCCGGGTCGTCGTCGACTGGATCCACGGACCGCGGAGCACTGAACGACAGTGTGCCCGTACTTTTGATCGGTTGCAAGACATAATTCTCAATCGATGCCGCCGTGTGCGGCGCGGTTGTGCACTCCGGGGGACGCGCGGTAATGTCCGAGACCTGGACGAATCAGCGTCCGCCTCGATGTGGAAGGACGGGCATGCCCACGGTCGTGAGCTTCTCAGCGCCCGGCGTCGTCGATCTGGTCGACGAGCCCGACGCCCCGGTCGGGCCGGGACAGGTACGGGTCGACACCCTCTACTCCGGCATCTCCGCCGGGACGGAGCTGACGAGCTACCGCGGTACCAGTCCGCACCTCACGAAGCACTGGGACAACGACCAGCGGCTCTTCCTCGACGGCGCCGACGAGGTGCGGTTCCCGGTCATGAATCTCGGCTACGAGGAGGTCGGCGAGGTCGTCGAGCTCGGGCAGGGCGTCGACGCCGACCTGCTGGGCGCCCGGATCTGGGGCACCTGGGGGCACCGCACCTCCGCCGTACTCGACGCCGACTTCGCCCGTGCCCGGCGGCTCGACCCCGGGGCCGACGCGCGCGTCGGCATGTTCTCCCACATCGGCGCCGTCGCGCTCAACGCCGTGCTCGACGCCGACATCCACGTCGGCGAGACGGTCGCGGTCTTCGGACTCGGGGTGCCCGGTCAGCTCGTCGCCCAGCTCGCGCGCGTGAACGGAGCCCGGGTGATCGCGGTGGACGGCATCGCGGAGCGGCGGGAGCTCGCCGTCGAGTTGGGCGCGGACACGGTCCTCGACGCCATGCCGGGCGACGGCGTCTCGCCCGCGGAGCGGATCCGCGAGCTCACGGGCGGCCGCGGAGCGGACGTCGCGATCGAGATCACCGGCAACTATCGAGCCCTGCACGAGGCCACCCGGTCCGTCGCGTACGGGTCGCGAGTCGTCGTGTCCGGGTTCTTCCCCGGAGAGGGCGCCGGGCTGCGGCTCGGCGAGGAGTTCCACCACAACCGCGTGCAGCTCGTGTCGTCCCAGATCTCCGGTCCGCCGCCCGCACTGCAGCACCGCTGGGACCGCTTCCGGCTCTGGAGCACCGCGATCGACCTCGCCGCGACGGGACGCGTCTCCGTCCTCCCGCTGATCTCCCACACCGTGCCGTACCGGTCGGCGGCCGACGCCTACCGCCTGCTCGACGAGCGACCGCGCGAGGCGTTGCAGGTCGTACTCGACTTCACCGGGACGAGCGACGGGAGGACGCGATGACGAACGCGATCTGCATCCAGGAGCAGTACCTGTCGGGCTTCCTCGCGCCCGACGGCGACCGCGTCGTCTCGATGTCGGAGAAGTGGGACCTCGCGCAGGAGTGGGGCTTCGACGGGATCGAGCTGCGCGCCCAGGGTGACGGAGCGTTCCGCGCCCGACTGCCGGAGCTCCGCGACGCGGCGAGCGCCGGCGTCCCGATGCCGACGGTGTGCGTCGAGATGTCGCACTTCATCGGCGCCTTCGACGACGAGCTGCGCGCCGACGCGCGAGATCAGATGCGGCAGCAGCTGCAGGTGATGGCGGAGATCGGCGGACGTGGTGCGATGACGCCCGCCTCGTGGGGCATGTTCTCCCGCCGGCTGCCGCCGTTCGAGCCGCCGCGGACGCCCGAGCAGGACCGGGCGGTGCTCGAGGACGCCCTCGGTGACCTCGGCCAGGAGGCGCGCGCGCTGGGCGTCGCCCTGTTCCTCGAGCCGCTCAACCGGTACGAGGACCACATGGTGAATCGGCTCGCCGACGCCGTCGCGCTCATCGAGGCGGTCGGCCTCGACAGCGTGCGGATCGGTGCCGACACGTTCCACATGAACATCGAGGAGGCGGATCCCGCCGCCGCCCTCGTGGCCGCGGCCCCGTACATCGGTCACGTTCAGGCGAGCGACTCGAACCGCCTCGAGCCGGGTGCCGGTCACGTCGACTGGCCGCTCATCGGCGCGACCCTCCGCGCCATCGGCTACGACGGACCGATCGCGCTCGAGTCCCGTCTCTCCGGCCCCGCCGATGAGGTGCTGCCGCGCGTGGCCCCTCTGCTCCGGCGGTTCCTGTGAGCTCGGCCCCGGTCCCCGAGCCTGTCGACGGGCGCCACACCGAGAACGCGACCGGACCTGAGACCGCTCCCCCCACGGTCCCTGAGCCCGTCGACGGGCACCACGGCGAAACCGGACACCCCTTCGACGAGCTCAGGGACCGGGATGGTCGCCGCGACGCGACCGCCCGCCTCACCGCGGCGGCGACGCGCGTCCTCGGCGAGAACTGGCGCGGCACCTACACCGTCCCGGCGGGCGGGCTGTATCCGCACCAGTGGAGCTGGGATTCGGCGTTCATCGCGATCGGCCTGCGTCACATCTCGCCGCGACGGGCGCAGCAGGAGATCGAGTCGCTCCTCGGCGCCCAGTGGGACGACGGGCGCCTGCCGCAGATCGTCTTCGCGCCGGGACGCGACGACCAGTACTCGCCGGGCCCGTCCTTCTGGCACAGCGAGCGCCTGAGCGGTTCGCCGGCCGTGCCGACGGCTGGACTCGTTCAACCGCCCAACCACGCCTGGGCGACGCTACTCGTGCACGAGGCGGATCCCGCGGAATCACGGCGTCGCCTTTTCCTCGAGCGCGCGTACCCGCGACTCGTGGCGTGGCACGACTACTTGCGCACGCGTCGGGCGGAGCCGTCCGGCCTCATCGCCGCCGTGCATCCGTGGGAGACGGGGATGGACAACTCGCCCGCGTGGGACGGCCCCCTCTCACGCGTGGATGGCGCGTTCGAGGGCGACATCCCCCGTCCGGACCTCGAGCACGCGGCCTCGTCGGAGCGGCCCTCGGACGAGGAGTACTCCACGTACCTGTACCTCGCGGCCCGCTACCGCGACCACGACTGCGACGACTCACGGGAGAGCACGCCGTTCCGCGTGGTCGATCCGGGCATGAACGCGTTGTGGGTGCGCTCCGAGATCGCGCTCGCGCGCATCGCGGAACTACTCGACGACGATGCCGCGGCGGAGCGGCACCGTTCGGACGCGCGCCGCGTCGCCAGGGCGATCGACGGGCTGTGGGACGAGGAGCTCGCGTTCCCCGTGCCCGTCGACGCACTCACGGCTGAGGCGCTCCGCTTCCGGAGCGTCTCGGGGCTCCTGACGCTGCTCGTCCCCGGTTCCCCGCACGCGGAGGAGGTCATCGGGACTCTGCGCGGCCCGCACTTCGGGCTCGGCGAGACGGCGATGGTGCCGAGCTCCGACCTCACCGCGCCGGAGTTCGACTCTTCCCAGTACTGGCGGGGACCCTCGTGGTTCAACACGGCCTGGATGATCGCGACGGCCCTTGCCGAGCGCGGACGCGTCGACGAGGCGCGGGTGCTCGCCCTCGACCTCGGCGCCCTCGCTCTCGCGTCGGACTTCGCCGAGTACGTCGACCCCTACTCGGGCGATCCGCGTGGCACCCGCCGCTTCAGCTGGACGGCCGCTCTCGCCCTCGACCTCGCCGTCCGGTACGACCGCTGAGCCACGCGGTCGCTGAGCCCCGATACGGTCGCTGAGCTTGTCGAAGCGCCTCTCGCTCTCGAGAACGCGACACCCTTCGACAAGCTCAGGGAGCGAACGGGTACGAACCGCGGGGTCCCCACTACCCCCACCACACGGTCGCTGAGCTTGTCGAAGCGCGGGAGGTCGACCTCAGACCTGGTCGACGTCGATCGAGCGGAGCAGGTACGCCTCGATGCGATCGAAGGCGCCGACCCAGACGTCCGAAGCGAAGAAGTCGCGCACCTCGGGAACCGGGAACCCGGTCTGCACGACGGTGACGAGGGTACCGTCTCCCTCCGCCTCGAACGTCAGCTCGATCCGCGTCGTCATGGTCATGCCGTCGGGGCTGCTGCCCGTCGACTCCGTGACGAGGCGGTGCGGCCGCTCGATCTCCAAGAACGTCTGCGTCTCCCGGAAGAGCGTGTCGGCGTCCGGGCCCCACACGGCGACCTGCTGGCCGCCAACGCGGAGGTCGGTGGTGATCTCGACGATCCCGGGGTGCTCGTCGAGGATCGTGAACCAGACCTTCTGCTTCTCCGGGTCGGTGTAGGCGTCGAAGACTTCGTCGGGGGTCGCCGGCAGCGAGCGCGTCATCCGCAGCTCGATGGTCTCCGCGGCGGGAGAGGTGGCGTCGTCGCTCATTTCTCTGTTCCTTTCGTGAGGGTGAAGTAGGCGTCGAGGCCGTCGAGGCGCCGCTCCCACAACCGCTGATAGAAGCTGATCCAGGCCATCGCGTCATCCAATCGCTCGGTGCCGAGGTGGCATTGCCGCGAGCGACCCACCTTCTCGGTGCGGACGAGTCCCGCGTCCTCGAGCACCTGCACGTGCTTCTTCATCCCCGTGAGCGTCATGCCCGCCGGCTCGGCGAGCTCGCCGATGGTGGCGGGTCCCCGCCCGAGCCGGGTGAGGATGTCGCGTCGGGTGGAATCGGCGAGCGCCGAGAACGCCCGATCGAGAACCTGTTGCTGAACCATACGGTTCACTATAGGACACTGAACCGCCGAGTTCAATACCGAGATCGTGCCGGCCCCGTAGACACTTTGAGCGGTTTGCGTCGCGTATACGCGACGCAAACCGCTCAAAGTGGCGATATGGGAGGGGTCCAAGGACCGGGTGAGGAGGCGGAGGGGACCGTTACAGGTCGACCTTCTCGTTGTCGGCGTCGAGGGTCTCGCCCGTGACCTTCGACTTCACGAAGCTGAGGAGGGACGCGACCTTGCCGCCGGGGCTGTCCCAGTACTCGGCGCTGTCCGCGGTGAATTTCAGGAGCGTCACGTTGGGGTCGGACGGACCCTCCGGGAACCACGCCTCCACGGCGCCGTTCCACAGCTCTTCGAGCTTCGCGTGATCCTCGACGAGCGCGGCGGTGCCGGACAGCGACAGCCACGAGTCGTTCGAACTGAGGGACACCCCGACGCTCGGGTTCAGGGCGATGTGGGTGACCGCTGACGCGTTGCGGCCGATGATGAACCAGAGATCGCCGTCGAACTCGCGCTCCTGGACGGTGAGCGGGTGGGCGACGAGCTTGCCCATCTCGTCGACCGTCGTGAGCATGGCGAACCGGAAGTCCTTCAGCAGTTCGGCGACCTTCGCGGTGCCGTCGGTGGTGTCGGTCACGGTGGTTCCTTTCGATCGAAGTGGCGCGGTGTGGGCAGCCTAGGCGCGCGACCTCCGACCGGGCCTGGGAGGCGGGGGGCATTGCTTCCCAAGCCGGAATCTGCTCTCACGGCGCGCGACCGAGCCGCCTCCTCCCACGTCCGCCTCCTACCGCTCGAGCAGCTCGCGCAGCGCGCGCGTGACGATCGCCGGCGACTCCTCCGCCATGAAGTGCCCTGCGTCCAGGATGCGGTGGTCGAGGTCCGGAGCCCACGCACCCCAGAGGGCTGCGCCGTCGTAGCCGAGCGCGGCACCCCAGTCCTGCTGGATCACCGTGACGGGCATCGACAGCGAGCGACCGGCGTCGCGATCCTCGGTGTCGTGCCGCACGTCGATGCCGGCAGACGCCCGGTAGTCCGCGACGATCGACGGCACGGCCGCGCGGGACGCCCGCAGGTACTCGGCGCGGTAGTCCGCCGGGATCGCGTCCGGGTCGGACACCCAGCCGTCGATGAACGAGGCGAAGAAGGTGTCGGCGGTGGCCTCGATCATCGGCTCGGGGACACCCGCCGGCTGCGCCATCAGGTAGAGGTGCCACGCGACCTTCGCGTCGGCGCCGTGGAGGATGTCCCACATGTCGAGCGTCGGCAGGACGTCGAGCGAGAGCAGGTGCGTGACGACGCCGGGGTGGTCGAGGCCCGCGCGAATGGCGACGAGGGCGCCGCGGTCGTGGCCCGCGAGCGCGAACCGCTCGTGCCCGAGCGCTCGTGCCGCGGCGACGACGTCGGCGGCCATCGTCCGCTTCGAATACGTGTCGTCGCCGGACTCGGCGGGCTTGTCGCTCGCACCGTATCCGCGCAGGTCCGGGACGATGACGGTGTGGTCGGAGACGAGGTCCGCGGCGACGTGGCGCCACATGACGTGCGTCTGCGGGAAGCCGTGCAGCAGCACGACCGCCGGTCCCGAGCCGGCGACGGCCACGTTCAGGGCGACGCCGTCGGCGACGGGGATCCGGCGGTAGTCGAAGCCGGGCAGCGTGATGGTCATGGACGTCCTTCCGTTGGCGATGACCCCACGATCGCCGCCGCCGATCAGCGCTCGATCAGCGCACCCGACGATCGGCCGATTCTCCGCCGCGCTAGCCTGGGCCGTGTGAGCGATATCCGCGTCCGCCTCCTCGGCCCGGTCGAGGCGGAGCGGGAGGGCCGGCTCCTTCCGCTCACGAAGCCGCGGTGGCGGGAGCTGCTCGCGATCCTCGCTGTCGCTCGCGGCCGTCGCGTCTCGACCGACGGCATCGTCGACGCCCTCTGGGAGGACGACCCGCCAGCGGGCGCGCGCGGCTCCCTCCGCACCTTCATCGGCGAGCTGCGCCGGGTCCTGGAACCCGAGCGGCCGCCGCGCTCGAAGCCGCAGGTTCTCGTGACCGACGGCGACGGATATCGACTCGACCTCTCGCTCGAGGCGATCGACGTCGGGCGCGTCGACCGCCTCATCGCGGAGGCCGACTCCGCCACCGTCGAGCACGCGGAGCGGGACCTCTCGGCGGCCCTGTCGGAGTGGCGCGGGCCGGCCCTCGACGAGTTCGCGGATCGCTCGTGGGCGGCCATCGAACGGGCGCGGCTCGCCGAACGACGCTCCCTGGTCATCGAGCGGCTCGCGGACGTGCGACTCGGCCTCGGGAGGCCCGCCGAGGCCCTGCCCCTCCTCGACGCGTATGTCACCGAGCAGCCCTGGCGTGAGCCGGGGTGGCGACTCCTGGCCCTGGCCCTGCACCGGATCGGGCGCTCCGTCGACGCTCTCGCCGCCCTCGACACGGCCCGCCGTCGCCTGCGCGAGGATCTCGGTCTCGATCCGAGCACCGCGCTCGACACCCTCTACACCCGGATCCTGCGACGCGATCCGGCTCTCGACCCGACCCCCGGAGCGGGGCTGCGCGGCACCGCCGATGCGCTCACCCGTGCCCGCACGCGGACGCAGCTCGAGGCCAGCAACGCCGTCCTCTCGAGCCTGGCCCTCGCGGGCGACATCGCCGTCGCGCGCGAGCAGCGCATCGCGGCGATCGGAGCGGCGGAGGAACTCGGCGATCCCCTCCTGAGCGCCCGGGTGATCGGCGGCTTCGACACCCCCGGCATCTGGACCCGGAGCGACGACCCCGCCCACGCCGGGCTGATCGTCGCGGCCGCCCAGCGCGCACTCGCGGCATCGCCGGTCGGCGGCGGCGACCGTCTGCGTGCGCGGCTGCTCGCCACCATCGCCATGGAGTCTCGCGGCACGGCGGAGCGCAGCGGCGAGGCGCACGAGGCCGAGGCGATCGCGCGGCGCGTCGGCGACCCGCTCCTGCTCTGCTTCGCTCTGAGCGCGCGCTTCCTGCAGACCTTCGATCGCACCGGGCTCGCCGTGGAACGCCGGGCGATCGGCGAGGAGCTCGTCGGGACGGCCCGCGCCGTCGACTCGCCGGTGTTCGAGGTGAACGGACGCCTCATCCGGCTGCAGGCGCTGTGCGCTCAGGGGCACCTCGACGAGGCCGCCGGGGAGGCCGACGTGATCGACGCCATCGCGCGCGAGCACGATCGGCCGCTCGCCGGCGTCTTCACGGGCTGGTTCCGGTGGACGTTCCGCGGCGCCGGGACCAGACCAGCCGAGACGGGCCGGATGCCGGGATTCGAGGAGGGGATCGCCGCGCTCGACGACGCGACGCGGGCGATCCGGCTCGGCACGCCTCTCCCCGAGGAGGACGCCGGACCCTACGAGGTTTGGGTCCGGCCGTTGCGGCTAGCCCGGCTCGGCGACCCGCACGCGGCCCGGGCACTGCGGGACGCTCCGGAGCCGCCGAGGGGACTGCTCCTCGAGGTGCTGTGGTGCCTGCTCGCCGAAGCGGCGATCGAGCTGGGCGACGTCGACGCCGCCCGCCGCTGCCTCACCGCACTGACCCCGGCGAGCGCTGAACGTGCCGCGGGCAGCGGCGTCATCGACCTCGGCCCCGTGGCCGCCTACCTCGGTCGGCTCGGCGCCCTCGCTCCGTGACCACGGACGGGCGCCCTGCGACAGGCTCAGGGACCGCGCTTCGACAGGCTCAGGGACCAGACGGGGCCGGCGTACGCAGGCCGGCGATCAGCACCGGGACGAGTCGCCGCGGGTCGTACTCGTCGGCCGGGCCGCTCGTGACGCAGAGGTTGCCGACGCCACGCATCAGCTCGAGCGCTGTCAGATCCGACTCGACCTCACCCGAGCTCCGTGATGCCGCGAGGAGCTCGTCGCACACCGGCGCGAGGCGGTCGACGAAGGACAGGTGGAGCGCACCGTATCCAGCCGGGTCGTCACGGAGCGCGCCCCCCAGCCCGTGCTTCGTCACGAGGAAGTCGACGAACAGATCGATCCAGGCGGCGAGCGCCGCGAACGGACTCGCCGCCTCGCGGAGCAAGCGGGGCCCGGCTTCGGCGCACGCGTCGATCTGGTGGCGATAGACGGCGACGACGAGGTCCGCCCGCGTGGGGAAGTGGCGGTAGATCGTCCCCATGCCGACGCCGGCCGTCGCGGCGATCTCCCGCACGGGCGCATCGACGCCGGACGCGACGAAGACGGCGGCCGCGGCGTCGAGCAGCGCCTGCTCGTTCCGGCGGGCGTCGACACGTTTGGTGCGCGCGGGCGCGGCGTCGTCGGACATGCTCCTCCTGGGTAATTTGCTAAACGGAACAACGCTCCGTATATTTATCGGAGCGACGTTCCGGTTTTATCTTCGCAGACCGCGGGCCGAAACGCACGCGACGGCTTCACGACAGAAGGAGACCCCATGCAGTACCGCACCCTCGGCTCGACCGGTGTCCAGGTGAGCTCGCTCGCCCTCGGCGCCATGAACTTCGGCGCCATCGGGCGCACGAGCCAGGACGAGGCCACGGCCATCGTCGATGCCGCCCTCGAGGCCGGCATCAACACCATCGACACCGCCGACATGTACGGCCGGGGCGAGTCGGAGGAGATGGTCGGGCGCGCCATCGCCGGTCGTCGCGACGACATCGTGCTCGCGACGAAGGCCACGATCCCGATGAGCGACGAGCGCAATCACGCGGGCGGCTCGCGCCGTTGGATCACCCGAGCCCTCGACGACAGCCTGCGCCGCCTCGGCGTGGATCACGTCGACCTCTACCAGATGCACCGCTGGGACCCGCAGACCGCGGACGACGAGACGCTCTCGGCGCTCACCGACCTGCAGCGCGCCGGCAAGATCCGCTACCTCGGGTCGTCGACGTTCTCCGCCTACCGCATCGTGCAGGCGCAGTGGTCGGCGCGCGAGAACCGCACGAGTCGGTACGTGACCGAGCAGCTGCCCTACTCGATCCTCCAGCGCGGAGTCGAGTCGCACATCCTGCCCGTGACCGAGGAGTACCGGATGGGCGTCCTCGTGTGGAGCCCGCTCGCGAGCGGCTGGCTCTCCGGGGCGATCCGGGAGGGTCGCGAGATCTCGACGAACCGGTCTGCCGTGATGCGCGACCGCTACGACCTCTCCCGGCCCACGAACCGCGCGAAGCTCGACGCGGTCGAGCGGCTCGCGCGCGTCGCGGACGACGCCGGCCTCTCCCTCGTGCAGCTCGGGCTCGGCTTCGTCACGGCGCACCCGGCGGTGACGAGCGCGCTCATCGGGCCCCGCACCCTCGAGCACCTGCACTCTCAGGTGGCGGCGGCCGACACCGTGCTCTCGGCGGACGTGCTGGATGCGATCGACGAGATCGTCGCGCCGGGCGTGGATCTCGCTCCGGAGGAGAAGGTCGACACTCCTCCGTCGATCCTCGACGCCTCGCTGCGGCGACGCTGAGGGGAGCCCGGCGCCGGCGAGTCGTTCAGTCCCAGCGCGCCGGCCGCCGCAGCACGGACGGGAGCCTCGTGAGGCTGTCTCCGATGGTCGCATCGACCTGCGGCTGGGTGAGGAAGAGCGCGGTCGACAGGTCAGCGCCCGCGCCGGTCAGCGCGCGGCGGCCTCGGCGGCGTACACGCGCTCGAGCTCCGTGCTGCCGAGCGCGGCGCCCGTTCCGTCGCAGATCGAGCCAGAGACGGTGTGCCGCGTCATGCGACCCCCGGACTCGTTGATCTGGGCGTCGTGCGTCTCACCGCACGCCGGGCACGTGGCCGCAACGGTCCGACGACCAACCTGGCGCCCGCCGCCCGCGCACGGCATCGCGTGCGCGGTGTGGGCGGCGAGCAGAGTGACTCCGGCCGTCGAGGTCGTGCCCACGAGCTCCCGGCATACCGGGCAGCGCATCGTCGACGCGTCGGCGAGGTTCAGCGGAGCGGCGACGGGCTTCCGCACCCGCGGCGCCGCCGGCTCGCGGGGCGTCGTCTGAGAGGTCGTCGCGCGCTTCCCGGTCCCACGCTTCGCGGCCGGCGCGACGCGGGGAGCGAGTCCCGAGCCCCGGCACATGGTGCCCTGGCGGCGATGGTCGGCGACCCGACCGTCCGTGACGTCCACAGTCTGGCGGCAGATGGGGCAGATCCCGGTGGTGGAACTGGACATGGTCATCCTTCGGCCGGAAGCGGGGGTGGGGGGGTCGTGCGGGCCGCATCGACACGCACACGCGGGGCGTCGAGCGTGCTCGTCGCACGTGCTTCCAGGGTACGCGAAAGGCGACGACCTCGGGCACGACCGCTCAGGCGAGCAGCGCCGCCTCCCGCGCCCCCTCGACGGACGCCTCCGTTGTGCGCGCCTCGGCCGTGCGCGCCTCGGCCGCGGCCTCGAGCAGGCGGAACACGACCGAGAGCTGGTCACGACCCAGCTGCCGTGCGATCTCGGGGACCGAGAGCCCGGCACGCTCGGCGGAATGGAGGGTCCGCAGCTCGGCGGCGGTCCAGGGCTGTCCGAAGCGCCGCGCGAGCGGGTCGGCGACCGGGTCGATCGCTCCGAACACGCGACGCGCGAGCTCCTCGACGATCGAGCACGGCTCGATGTCGAGCTCGGCGGCGAGCTCATCGAGGAGGAAGCCGACGCGGTACAGCTCGACGAGTCCGTCGCTCTCCGGCTCGAACCAGAGGTGCGAGACGGTGTGGCGATGGGTCGCGACCCCGGTCAGGTCGCGTTGTGCGACAGGGCGCCACGGCTGCGCGGGCGCCGGGTGGAACGTGTCGTCCGTGACGAGGAGCGACGGCGACGCAGCGAAGGGGGAGCACTCCGGCCCGGCTTTCGTCGCCTCCGTCGGGAGCGCGTCCGCCTCGTGCCGATCCGCGCGGTTGGCCAGCCGCTCCGTCTCGGCCGAGGCGGCTGCGGCCGCTGCGCGGACCTCGCGCTGGTCGAGGTGCTGACCGATGACGATCGCGACCATGACGAGAGCGGCGGCCGCGCCGAGGATGACGAGTGCCGTGAGGACGTCGACGATCTGCTCGTTCAACACCATCGTCACCGGCCCTGTCGCAGGCTCGGGGGACGGCCGCCGGAGGCAGCGGCGGGAGGAACGGACGCAGGCGAGCCCATGGCGTGACCTCTCTCGGGTGAAAGGGATTCCCGTTCACGCTACGGGTCGGGACCGCGCCCGCGCGCCTCCCCGTTCAGGTGCGCTCCGAACGGGTGACAGCTCGCCCCCCAAGGCACTGACGCGGGCGGCGAGTCGAACGACGGCCGGATCCCCGTCGGACGGCTAGTGTGATGCTCGATGCCCCCCCTCGTCCTGCGCTCCGTCCGCCTCCCCGGTGACCCGACCCTCCTCGATGTCGTGGTGAACGACGGCACGGTGCACACCGTGCAGCCCGCCGGATCCGTGCTCCCCGCGCTCGGGGACGGCGCCGCCGTCGAGGACATCGACGCCGGGGGCCGCTTCCTGATCCCCGGTCTTTGGGACGAGCACGTCCACGCCACGACGTGGGCGCTCACGTCGAAGCGCGTCGACCTGTCCGCGGCAGAGTCGGCCGCCGCCGTCCTCGACCTGCTCAGGGGGCACGCCGTCGACACCGCGGCGCCCGGCGACGCCCTCGTCGGTGTCGGCTTCCGCGACGCCGTCTGGCCGGACGAGCCGTCGCTCGCCTCGATCGACGCGGCCACCGGCGGTCGCCCGACCGTGCTCATCAGCCACGATCTGCACTGCGTGTGGCTCAACTCCGCCGCGGCCCGGCTGCATGGCGTCACGGTGGGCGCGGACGGGTTGTTGCGGGAGGACCCGGCCTTCGAGCTGACCCAAGCGCTCTCCGACCTCCCCGAGACGCTCGTGAAGCAATGGGTCCTCGAGGCGGCCGAGCGGGCGGCCGCACGCGGGGTCGTCGGCATCGTGGACTTCGAGATGGCCTGGAACCGTGAGGACTGGCTCCATCGCTTCTCCGCGGGATTCCGGTCCCTCCGCGTGGACGTCGGCGTCTACGCCGAGCACCTCGACCAGGCCGTCGCCGAAGGCATGTCGACGGGATCCGCCCTCTCCGCCGAGTCCGCCGGGATCCTCCGCACCGGACCACTCAAGGTCCTCATCGACGGCTCCCTCAACACGCGTACCGCCTACTGCGTGGACCCGTATCCCCACGGCGGCAACGGCGTGCTCACCGTCCCCGAGGGGGAGCTCGTCGACCTGCTCGTGCGCGCGAAGGCCGCCGGCTTCGTCCCCGCCGTCCACGCGATCGGGGACGCGGCGAACCGCCTCGCGCTCGACGCGTTCGAACGCACGGGCGTGTCGGGGCGGATCGAGCACGCACAGTTCCTGCGCGCCGAGGAGTTGACCCGCTTCCGCGGGCTGGGCGTCACCGCGAGCGTGCAGCCCGAGCACGCTCTCGACGACCGCGACACGGCCGAGCTCAACTGGCCGGGCCGGACGGAGCGCGCCTTCCCGCTGCGCTCCCTCCTCGACGCGGGCGCCCGGCTCGCCTTCGGTTCGGATGCGCCCGTCGCTCCGCTCGATCCCTGGATCGCCATGTCTGCCGCCGCTGCCCGCGCCCGCGACGACGGCCGCGCGCCCTGGCACCCGGAGCAGGCCGTCACGCGCGCCGAGGCGCTCACGGCGTCCACGAGGGGACGATCGCGCGTCGCCCCCGGTGACGTCGCCGACCTCGTGCTGCTCGACGCCGACCCCTACGGCGTCGACGACGGCGTCTTCCGACGGATGCCGGTCGGCGGAACCCTCCTCGCCGGTCGATTCACGTTCCGCTCCGCGGCGTTGTAGCGAGCGGAAGGCGGATGCCGCGAGTCAGCGGTAGTGCAGCTCGCCCCGCGCCGCCTTCTCGACAACGTCGGCGACGCGGGCCGTGCGCACCGCGGGCGTCTTGATGGCGCCGAGCCGGAAGTAGATGCGGAAGCGTTCGACCGCCGGCAGCCCCGCGATGAAGGCCGCAGCCTCCGGGTTGCCGTCGAGGGCCGCCTGCAGCTCCGGTGGCGCCACCGCGTCCTTCTGACGATAGGCGGCGTCCCAGCGGCCGTCGGCCTTCGCGCGGTCGACCTCGGCGAGGCCCTCGGGCCGCATCCGCCCCTCGGCGATGAGCCGGGCGACGTGCTCGCGGTTGATCTGCGACCACGGACTGTTCTTCCGCCGCGGCGTGAAGGCCTGAAGGGTGTAGTCGTCGTCGAAGCGCCCCGCCTGCCCGTCGATCCAGCCGTAGCAGAGAGCCACGTCGAGGGCCTCCGACCACGTCATGCCCGGTGCGCTCGAACTCTTCTTCCGCAGCTTCAGGCGCACTCCGCCGTCGTCGGGCGACCCCGCGAGGTACTCCTCCCACTGCTCGACCGTGACGTCGAGCAGGGGCTTGTCCGCGAAGCTCACCATGCGCGACATCCTACGAGCGACCACCGACTCCCGGCTCGCCCGGACGATCAGTCGTCGAAGCGCACCGCGCTCGGGCCGGAGGTCGCGTCGGCCGGAGGGAGCGGCGTCCCCGTGTCGGGTGACACGGGGGATTCGGGCAGCGGCTCGGCGACCGCCGCCGACGCGTCCGCCGTCGACGATTCCGCCTCGGCGATCTCGTCCTGCGGCAGCGCGGCGGCCGGGACGTCGTCGGGCACGTACACGCCGATGGGATCCACGCGCGGCGGCTCGCCGGACCCGGCGGACGGGACCGCGTCGTCGGGCGCGATGGACTCCGCCGCCACGGGAGTCACGGTCGGTGTGTAGGCACCCTCGGGCTCATAGGCACCGACGGCGTCGTACGCGCTGGGCGAGTCGTAGGCGTCGCCGATCTCCACGGCCGGCTGGCCCTCGTACACGCCGTCACCGGAGTAGGCGGGAGCGGCATCGAACACGCCGTCGCCCGAATACACGTCGACGCCGCCGAACGCGGGGACACCGACGTCCGCGATCGGGACGCGAGCGCTCTCGGCTCCGACGGCGGTCTCGATCCCCGCGGCATCGTTCGAGGGCGGCTCGACCGTTCCATCGCCCGTCACGGAGTCAGCGTTTTCGTCGATATCGGCCATGCCTGACAGGCTGCCACACCGAGCCGACGCTCTCCAGGGGCTCGCGTAGGCCTCACCGGACATTGACGGACCGCCGCGCGTCACCGGGAATGTGACGCGCGGCGGTCGGAGAGCCGCGGCGACGACGACCGCACGGGTCGCTCATCGTCGCGACCGCATCTCACGCGGACGCACCCGCGATCGACGCGACATCGACCGACCCCCCGTCGGCCGACACCGGTACGAGGATCACGCGCCGCGCGCGATGTCCTCTCGAGCTGTGAGCTGGGCGATCTCGAAGCCGAGCATGATGGCTCCGACGCGTGCGCCCTTGAGGCTGCGGCGGGCGATCGCCACGTCGTCTTCGGTGACCTCCCACGGGAAGTCGTCGCCGAGGTAGGCGATCTGCTCGGCGGGGAGGCGGTTGAGGAGGCGGTCGGCCTTCTGGATGGTTTCCCAGATGGTGTCTTCGTCGAATCGGGTGATCATGAGCTAGGGCTTTCTTTCGGGTTCACTACAGAAGAGCGCGCTCGACTCGGATCATGACGCGGGTACGTCGAAAAAGTCTGAACACGTTCGGGACGGCGGGGCTGCACCGTCTGACCCCCGAATCATCGGGAAGAGGCAGGCTGGGTGGGCCTGATCGGGGGCATGGGGAAGGGCACGTGCAAACGGTCGGATCGAGTTTCGGGGGGATCGATCCTCCGGGTGGGATCAGCGGTCGGAGACCACCGCCACACGGGTCGCGGAAGCGAGCGATGCCATTCGGGAAATGGGCAGTCGTCGGCGTTCGCTGAGCGGGCACGCCGACGAGACGACTTCATCGATTCGGGTAATCAACTCAGTACTTTCTATTCGGGTGAACACCATCCAACGCGAAACCGAACGTCTCGTGTACCCCCCTTTCGGGCCTCAGCCGATCAGGAGACGCGCTCGACCTGCCGGGAACGACCCCACTCGAGGCCGTCGTCGCCGAGCTCCGCGATGCGACGCCCGAGTTCGATGACGCGCACCCGCACTCCGACGAGGTGCGTCCGCGCCACTCGAACGTCGTCGTCCGTCACGGACCACGGAAAACCGTCGCCCAGGTGCGCGATCTGCTCGGTCGGCAGCAGCCCCAGCAGACGATCCGCCTTCATCGTGCACAACCAGGTCGCCTCATCGTCGATGAGAGCCGTCATCACTCCTCCTCCGTCTTCCCGATCGACCCGTGGGTCCTCCGACTCGATGACGGCATGGGAGGCCGCCGAGCCGTGCTCTCTATCTGTACCCCATTCGGGGTACAGATACACCGGCCGTTCACAAGCTGTGAGCAGGCGCGGGCAGACTCCGTGCGAAATGCGGCGCGACCCCCCGAGCGTGGGATTTCACCGGGGAACCGCGGCGGCGAGAATGGCGGAGGCCCTCGTTCCGAGGATCAGCCCAGCCGCCGCACGAGACCGAGAGGAGCGCCGCGTGCTCGATTTCTCCCGATTCCGCGACGCTCTCCACGTCCCCGGCGGCCTCGAGGCGGAAGGCGTCCACCTCCCCGCCGATACGGCGAGTCACATCCGCGCCAACGACGCCTACGCGCTCGCCTGGTTCGAGAACTGGTCGCGTGACGGCCAGCCGGCCGACGGCGTCGTCCCGCACGACGGACCGTATCCGTGCTCGCCCGACGACTCGAGCGGCGGCGTCGCCGCGTCGGGCTATGCGATCACGGGGCAGGACGCCCTGCCGGGAGCGCCATCGGCGTCCTCGCCGCCCGTCGCCGAGGAGACTCGGCGATTCCTCCCCTCGGTCCCGTCGCACGGATCGGCCATCAGCGCCGCGTCTTCCCTCTCACGCCCGGAGTCCCCGGCACCCGGCTGGTACCCCTCGCCGATCACTGCAGGCGACCACCAGTGGTGGGACGGCACGGGGTGGACGACGCAGCGTCGGCCCGCCTCCGCCGGCCGGCGCATCCTGTCGCGCTTCGCCCGCCGCTGACGGTCCGACCCGCGGTCACTCGACCCGAGCGGCCTCCGCCGTGATCCGCCGCGCCATCCCGGCGAAGATGATGCCGTGGAACGGCAGGATCGCGAACCAGTAGAGCCGCCCGGCGAGACCCTGCGGGAAGAACACGGCCCGCTGCCGATAGCGGGTGCCGGCGGGGGTCGGGTCGACCGTCATCTCCAGCCACGCGAGTCCCGGCACCTTCATCTCGGCGCGCAACCGGAGGAAGCGCCCGCGGTCGATGCGCTCCACCCGCCACCAGTCGAGCGCCTCCCCGGTGTTGAGACGCGTCGGATGGCGGCGACCGCGGCGAAGTCCGACGCCGCCGACCAGCTTGTCCATCCAGCCCCTGACCGCCCAGGCGAGAGGGAAGGAGTACCAGCCGTTCTCACCGCCGATGGCCTCGACGACCGCCCACACCCGGTCGGGTGACGCGGTGGTCTCGCGGATCCTGTCGTCTGTGAAGACCGTGTGCCCCGACCAGTCCGGATCGCTCGGCAGCGGATCGCTCGGCGCGTCGGCGACCGAGGCGTCCTGCCAGCTCGTCTCGACGGCTCCGTCGCGCATCCGGGCGAGGGCGAGGCGCACGGCGCGGCGGTAGCCCGTGAGGCCGCCCTCCGGCTCCGGGATGTACGCGTCGATGTCGTGCTCCCGCACGATGCACTCGTGCTGGAGGGACTCGACGAGTGGGACCGCGAGGCTCCGGGGGATCGGGGTGACGAGGTTCACCCAGTGGGACGCGAGCCGCGGCGTCAGCACGGGCAGGGGGGCGATCGGGCGCTGCGGCAGCCCGGCCTCGACCGCGTACCCGTTCATCATCTGGCCGTAGCGCAGCTCGTCCGGCCCGCCGACGTCGAACGCGCGATTGACGTCGGGCGGGAGCTCTGCGGCGCCGATGAGGTAGTGCATGACGTCGCGGACGGCGATCGGCTGGATCCTGTTGCGCACCCAGCGCGGCGCCGGCATGTACGGCAGCACCTCGGTCAGGTGGCGCACCATCTCGAAGGACGCCGACCCCGACCCGATCACGACTCCGGCCTGCAGGACGGCCGTCGGGACACCGGAGGCCATCAGGATCTCACCCACCTCCGTGCGGGAGCGGAGGTGACGCGAGAGCTCGACCCCGTCCGGGTGCAGCCCGCCGAGGTACACGAGCCGATCGACGTCGGCATCCCTCGCCGCTCGAGCGACGTTCTCAGCCGACCGCCGCTCGCTGTCCTCGAAGGAGGTCCGCGCGGTCGCTCCCGACATCGAGTGGACGAGGTAGTACGCGACGTCGACGCCCGCGTACGCGGCGGCGAGCGTGTCGGCGTCGAGCAGGTCGCCGCGGACGATCTCGACCTCGGCGGCCCAGGGGACGTCCGTCAATCGATCGGGGTTGCGCACGAGAACGCGCACCCGGTAGCCCGCCTCGAGGAGGCGAGGAGCGAGCCGGCCACCGATGTACCCGGTGGCACCGGTCACGAGCGCGAGCCGGCGGCTGTCCTGCGAGTCCATACCGCGACCGTACGTCTCCCCGAGCGGATCCGACGCCCGTTGCGTGCGACCCTAGCTCCGGGTAGCGCGCGCGTCGGCGTCCCGCACGAGGTCCTCGACGCTGAGACCCAGGTGCTCCGCGACCAGGAGCAGTTCGCGGGTGTCGAACGGGACGTCGCCGTTCACGCGATCGTAGGTTGCGGTCCGCCCCAGTCCGAGCACCGGCGCGAGGCTGCCCGCGCGGATGCGCTGTCGCGCGAGTTCCGCACGCACGGAGGCGGCGACGGCTTCCGACCAGGTGGACTCGCTCTGCGTCATCCACCCAGAGTACCCAATCGGATACACCGTCCACTGCGGGTGTCCAGGCGCCTGTGGATGCGGGCGGACCACGGGTACTCTGGGGCGATGGGGAGAGCTGAGATCGGCGTTGCTGCGGCTTTCGCGTACCAGGTCGTGCGCGAACTCGACACGGTGCGGAACAAGCGCGGCATGACGCACGCTGCCCTTCTCGAGCACTTGAGCATCTCGCGCAACTACTACTACAAGCGGCTCCGCGGCGAGCTGCCCCTCAACCTCAACGATGTCGCGGAGATCGCCACGGCGCTCGGCACCACTCCCTCGGTCGTGCTCACCCGGGCAGAGCGCGCCGTGAAGGCGGCGGGCCACGGCCTCTCCGATGTCAGGGGTACCGCCGATACTGATGCCGACGGCCTCCCCCTCGCCGCGCTCGATCGTCCGGGATTCGAGTCGCAGCAGGAGACCGAGCAGCACGCCGACTGACCCCGGGCACGCGCGTCCGGGCGACCGGACGGGGGATCCATGCGCGAGGGGCACACACGGCCAGCCCGAGGAGGCGACGCGAGCGACGACGGTCTCGTCACGCGTCCGTCCATCCACGACCTGATCGCCGAGCTGGGCGTCCGCATCGACTACCGCTCGGACCTGCCGCCCGGCCGGCTCGGGGCCTACCTCGACGACGAACGCCGCATCGTCGTCCGGTCGGGGCTCACCGGTCCGCTCGAGCGCGAGACACTCCACCACGAGTACGTGCACGCGAAGTACCGCGACCGTGCGTCGACGCCGGCTGTCGAGCGTCGCGCGGAACGCGAGTGCGCCGCCATGCTCATCGACGAGGAGGAGTACGCGAGCGCCGAGCGGAGCGGCCTGTCGGCGCCGGCCATCGCGCGCCACCTGGACGTGCCGTTCGCGGTCGTCGCGGTGTACCAGCGGGAGATCCTCGCCGGTCGCCTGCCCGACCCGCGGTTGCGCAACGGGGCAGCAGCGCGGTGACGCCGTCAGACGACGAAGCGGACGGCCGCCTGCAGCCGCGTGCGGACGTCGAAGAGCTCATTGCCGCCGATGGGGTCGACTCCCGATGGTCCGGTCCGCAGCAGTTGCGGCAGGCGCGACCGCGTCACGACGAAGGCAGCCGGCTTGCGCATCCGGTCGAGTTCCGCGACGCCCTCCTCGAGCGCCGTGTCGGGCACGACGATGACGACGCCGGTCACCTTCACCCGAGCGGCACGGCCCAGCTCGCGCGCCGCCCGCACGAGGGACCGCACCGGCTGCTCCGCAGCGGGACCCCCCACGGGGACGACCTCGCCGCGGGCGACGCGGACGGGCACGCCGAAGTCCTCAGAGCAGATGGCGTACAACCCGGTCGGGCCGAGCACGACGTGATCGATCTTGCGCTCGCCCCCGCCGGGCGCCACGTCGTGCCACACCGTGTACGCCATGCCGAGCGCCGACACCTGACGAGCGGTCGCCTCCTCGGCGAGCGCCTCGGCGAGCGCCCGCCGAATCTCCGCGGGAGCGCGGCGCACGAGCGCCGGATCGTACGGGTCCTCGGGTTCCGCCCCCCGCCCGGCCCATTCGCGGATGAGCCGGAGGTACGCCTCGCGCGCCGCCCCGCCCGGGTGACCGTAGGAGCGGGCGCGGGGCCGGGAGTTGTCGGCGCGCGTGCGGTGCGTCGGTGCCGACCACCCGGCGCCCTCGGCGGTCGATTCGGTGTCGCTGCTCTCACCGCGGTCGTAGGCGGCGCGCGACGCAGCCTCTCCCACGCGCTCCCACGCCCGTTGCACCGCCGTGAACTCGACGGCGTCGCCCCCCGTGTCCGGGTGGGTCTCGCGGAGGCGGCGGCGATACGCCCTCCGCAGTTCGTCGGCGGTCGCGGACGGGCTGACGCCCAGCACCTCGTAGGGCGAAGCGGAAGCGGGCGAATCCGTCATCCGCTCCATCCTCCCCACTCGGTGCGCCCCACGGCGCGATCACCTACTGACGATAGCCGAGACCGCCTGACAGCGGTCCGAGTGCCTCCGGGACGTCAGCCGAGCTGTGAGGCGAGCCATTCCGGCAGTTGCGCGAACGCCGCCCAGGCGATCCCGATCGCCCCGAGTGCCCCGCCGAGTCGCCACCAGCCGCGGCACCGCGCGGCCTCGGTCACCTCCCGCTCGAGGCGGTCGAACCTCGCCGACGACACCGCGTGCTCCTCGCTCCGTCCGGCGCGGCCGGAGCCGTCGATCCCCGTCGCGACCGCGAGCGCGACCCGCGCCACCGTGGCAGCATCGAGCACCGCGGGAAGCGACTCCAGCCACGACCGCAGGTCGCGCGCGTCGACGGTCTCCACGAGGCGGGAACGGGACCGGACGCGCAGGTGGCGTGCCCCCACGATCGCGAGCACGGGACGGACCGCGACGGCGGGGGGAAGCGCCGCCCCGGCGAGCGACGCGGCCTTCCGCGCCTCCGATTGGGCGATGCGCGCATACGGCACCCGTCGACCCTCCACGAGGATGTACTCGTCCGCCACCCAGAGTCGCGCTCCGGCATGGTGCTTCGTGTTGACGGTGAACATGCCGCCGGGGCCGATGACGATGTGGTCGATGTCGCCGCGCGACCGGGGTGCGGGCACGGAATGCAGAACCGTCCACTCGGGTGACAGTCGAGCGAGTTGCCGACCGACGGCGCGTTCGCCGACGGCGCCGACGAACCACGGCTCCTCGTCGGCGGAGAGGGGGGAGATGCCGAACGCTCGCGCGAGTGACGACCGCCCCCGCCTCGCCGACCGCAGCTCGAGGACGTGATCGATGAGCATCGTGCCGGCCGGACGCGAGACGGCACGCGCCACGACCCCGTCGGTCACGGTCGTGGTCGCGTTCGCGGTCGTCGGCGCGGGAAGTGCCGTGGCCGCGGCGAGCGGCGCGTTCGCCGTGTCGATCGTGGTCATCTCGTCCTTCGCACCTCGCGGCCGATGGACGACCGTGTCCCGAGCCTAGGTTCGCTCCTCGCGGGGGCACTGCCCCCAGTAGGGGAGGAGAACCGCCCCCCGTTGTGGTGGACCACTCGACGACGAGTACCCATGGGCGAGCCCGACGATGTCGTCGGCTCGCTTGACACCGCACGTCCGGCACGCGAGGTTGAAGTCACCCGCAGCCGCACACCGACCGGGAGACGACAGACCATGGCAACGAGCATCTTCGTCAACCTGGCCGTCGCTGACGTCGCACGGTCTCGCGCGTTCTTCGAGTCGCTCGGGTGGCGGGCGAACGAGCAGTTCAGCGACGAGCAGTCCGTGTGCATCGAGATCGGCGACACCGTGTTCGCGATGCTGCACGCGACGGAGCGATTCTCCGGCTACTCGCACAAGACGATCGCGGACGCGAGCACCACCATCGAGACCATCCTGGCCGTGACGGTCGAGTCGCGAGCGGACGTCGACGACGTGACGGACCGCGCGCTCCGGTCCGGCGGGTCGTCGGCGAGGCAGCCGGAGGACCACGGCTTCATGTACGCGCGCAGCTTCCACGACCTCGACGGGCACCTGTGGGAAGTGCTCTGGATGGCCCCCGAGATCGACTGACTACGCCGAATGCGCCCCGTGGGCGCATACTGACATCGGACCCCCGTCGCGTCCCGGAGGTATGCACCCTCGCGGACGCGGCCGAGCGACGTGCCCCGATCATCACGACGGGCGACACGCGATGCGACGACCGGACGAGGTCCGGTGCACGCGACACCCCGACAGAAGGCGACACCTATGACGAGAGACACGACCGACGAGCACGGCTCCCCGGCGACGAGCTTCCACGCGATCCAGGGCGAAGACGTCCCCGGACCGCAGATCGCCGAGACACCCGAACTCGTCCTCGTGTCGACCGGGAGCCGGCGTCCGCGTTTCGAGCGGGACGGCATCGTCCGCCGGAAGGGCGAGTACGCGCTCGTCGCCGGTCACCTCACACCCCACGAGTCGATGGTCGAGGACCTCATCGCGGTGCGCGAGGTGCTCGACGAGGCCGGGATCGACTTCCTCCTCGTCCGCGGCGACAACGACCGGCCCGTCATCGCTGTCGACGTGAAGCGCCGGAAGGCCCTCGAGAAGGCCCTCGCCCAGGCGTTCGCGGAGGAGCCCTTCTACTCCGCCCCCTTCGTGCCCCCGCGGGACACGGACGACGCCCTCGAGCCGGACGGCCGTCCCGTGCTCGTCGCCGACGGCTCGCTCGCGGCCGATTCCTCGTACGCGGTGTTCCGGGTCTACCGCCCGCGCCTCGAGCCGATCGGTCGCCTGCGGTACGGACCCGACACGGCGTTCCAGCTCGAGCTGTGGCGTTTCGGCGACGATGTCATCACCGCGCCGACCGAGAACGCGCTCATGCGGCGGACGCTGCCGCGCGCGGAGGCCGTCGAGGAGGAGGTCGTCGTCTACGGGCGCTCGTGGCCGACGCTCGAGAGCATGTTCGCGGACCTCGCGAGCGATGTCACCTTCGACATCGACCTCGTGTTCTCGTGGGTCGACGGCTCGTCCGTCGAGTTCCAGCGCCAGAGGGCGAAGCGGATGAAGAGCTACGTCGTCGGCGACGGCGACGACTCGGAGGCCCGCTTCCGCCAGATCGACGAGCTCAAGTACGCACTGCGCAGCGTCTACATGTTCGCGCCGTGGGTCCGGAACATCTACATCGCGACCGACTCGCCGAAGCCGGAGTGGCTCGCGGAGCACCCCCGGGTCACGATCATGCCGAGCGAGGCGTTCTTCGAGCACGCCGAAGCCCTCCCGACACACAACTCCCACGCGGTGGAGAGTCAGCTGCACAACATCCCGGGTCTCGCCGAGCACTTCCTGTACTCGAACGACGACATGTTCTTCGGCCGGCCCGTGCAGCCGAACCTCTTCTTCTCGCCCGGCGGCATCACGAAGTTCGTGGAAGCGAAGACCCGCATCGGCCTCGGCGACTCGAATCCCGCGCGCAGCGGGTACGAGAACGCCGCCCGCGTGAACCGTCGGTTGCTGCGCGAGCGCTTCGGCAAGGTCACGACGCGACACCTCGAGCACTGCGCTGCTCCGTTGCGCCGCAGCGTCATGCAGGAGCTCGAGAGTGCGTTCCCGGAGGACTTCCGCCGAACCTCGCACAGCCGGTTCCGATCGGCCACGGACATCTCGGTGACGAACTCGCTGTACCACTACTACGGGCTCATGGCCGGTCACGCGGTCGTGCAGACGAACGCGCGGGTGCTGTACGTCGAGACGACGCTCAAGAGCGCCCTGCGTCAGATGAAGAAGCTCCTCAAGCGCCGCGACCACGACATGTTCTGCCTCAACGACGGCAGCAAGCCCGAGATCTCGGTCGAGAAGCGCACGAAGGCCGTCACGGAGTTCCTCGAGCGCTACTTCCCCGTCGTCGCACCGTGGGAGAAGGAGTACGTCGAGAGCGCCGCGGAGTCCGCGACGACGACCGCCTGATCGCCCGCCTCAGCGTCCCGAGTCGTACCGCGGGTCGTCGAAGACGCGGCCGGCGGGGTCGGCGGGGGCGGTGAGGAAGATCAGCAGCACGATCCATCCGAGGATCGGGATGAACCCGAAGAACCACCACGCGCCCGTCCGGTTCGTGTCGTGCAACCGGCGCCAGGTGACGGCGACGGTCGGGATGAAGGTCGCGAGGGAGAAGACGCCGGTGATCGTATCGGGGACCGACGGCACCGCGCCCCGGTTCCAGTCGCCCGTCGCGGTCCCGTAGAGCGTCTGCACGAGGATCGGGACGGCGAAGACGACGAGGTACCACCACCAGAACTCGCTTCGACTCGCGCGACCGGAGAACGTCGCATACTTCGAGAAGACCCGACCGACGGCGGCGAGGAAGGGCGCGCGGTAGTAGGGCTGGTCCAGGGGCGGGGCTGCTTCGGTCATCGACGCCATCGTAAGCGGTCCACCTCCGGCGTCGAAGGGAAGCGACGTTCGGACCGTCAGGCGAGGGAGAGGGCGATACCGTCGAGGATGTCGTGCTCGCTCGTCACGACGGTGGAGATCCCGCCGTCGAGCCGGGCTCCCTCGGTGCGGACGCGGCGGAGGACCTCGGCCCACACCATCGCGCCGGCGGGGATGACGTCGACGCGGCCGGGGTGGATGTAGGCGCGCGCCGCCCGCTCCTCGCGCGGCATGATCGACAGCTCGTCGCACGCCGTGAGGACGGTCTCGAGCGGCAACTCCGCTCCGTCGATCGACGCGGAGTCGTAGCGGTCGAGACCGAGGGCGTGAGCCGTCACGGTCGTGATCGTGCCCGCGACTCCGACGACGGTGGCCGCCTGCGAGACATCCACGGTGCGGAGCGCCTCGTCGAGTGCGGCGCGGACGTCCGTGCGGACGGCCTCGATCTCGTCGAACGTCGGAGGGTCGGTGCGGACGTGCCGCTCCGTCATCCGCACGGACCCGACGTCCATGGAGAACGCCGCGACCGGCTCGTCGGCGCCGAGCACGAGCTCGGTGGATCCACCGCCGAGGTCGACGACGAGCGTCAGTCCCTCCCGCGTCGGAGCGGTGCTCACCGCGCCGCGGAACGACAGGGCCGCCTCCTCCGCACCGGAGATGACCTCGGGGGCCACGCCGACGATCTGGGTGATGCGTCGGATGAACTCGTCGCGATTGCTCGCGTCACGCGTCGCCGAGGTCGCGGCGAACCGCACTCGCTGCACCCCGTGCTCGCGGCAGAGCTCCGCATACCGCTCCGCCGAGGCGAAGGTGCGCTCGAGCGCGTCGTCGGCGAACCTCCCGGTCTCGTCCACGCCCTGTCCGAGCCGGACGACGTCGAGCTCGCGGACGACGTCGACGAGTCGGCCGTCCGCGACGTCCGCGATGAGGAGACGGAGCGAGTTCGTCCCGCAGTCGTAGGCGGCGACACGGACGGGGGGAGCAGTGGCGACGGTCATGCTTCGACGCTACCGCGGCGAGCGGTCCCTGAGCCTGTCGACGGGCGCCACCTCGACGGAGTGCGACGCTTCGACAGGCTCAGCGACCGAAACCGGACGAATTGAGACGCGTCCCGCCTCACCGAGTACTGACGCCGCAGTGGTGATGTGACGGTGTTGTGGAACCGCGACAATGATCGGCGCCATTCCCGTGTGCTTTCCCGACACCGAGGTCGGGGATGAGCTGCCCAGACTGAAGCTATGAGTGTCAGAACGGGTACCGACGTCGCCGGCGAACTGCGGCATCTGGAGAAGCACTGGAACCCCCGCGTCATCGGTCGGGTGAACGACCAGTACGTCAAGGTGGCGAAGCTCCTCGGCGAGCTCGTGTGGCATGCGCACGAGGACGAGGACGAGATGTTCCTCGTGGTCTCGGGGCGGCTTCGAATCGAACTGGACGGCGAGGACGACGTCGTCCTGAATCCAGGACAGTTCTACGTCGTCCCGCGCGGTGTCCGGCACAACCCCGTCGCCGACGAAGAGGTCGAGATCGTCCTCATCGAGACCGTCACCACAGCCCACACCGGCGACGTCACGGTCGACGGGACCGTCCCCATCGACCAGCAGGTCGGCGGATTCAGCTGATCCCGAAGATCTCCCAGGATGCGGACAGCGCCGATCCGGGCTCGAGCACGTGGAGGTCGACGCCCGAGTTGAAGGCGTCGGGCGGGCACGTCATCGGCTCGACGGCGAGGCCGATCCGGTGCCCGGGACGGCGATCCGGCAGATCGGCCGTGTGCACCTGCACCCACGGGCACTCGGTGCCCCAGCGGATCCCGGCGCCGGAGCCGTCCGCTGCCGTCACCCGCACGACGGCCTCGCCGTTCTCCCGGGCGAGGCCCGTGAAAGCGTGGTCGATCTCGGTCTCGCCGATCGTGCGGCGCGAACGGAAGTCGAAATCGAGCTCCTCGACGTCGACCACCGGCCCCGGCAGCATCCGCTCGCCCTGGATCGTCATGACGCGCTCGGCCGGCAGCTCGAGGTCCCACGCGTCGACGGGGCCGTCGCCCGCGACGAGATAGGGGTGCGGTCCGAGGCCCGCCGGTGCTCGGTGCTTCCCGACATTCGTCGCCGTGACGGTCGTGGCGAGCCCCGTCGCACTGAGCGAGTAGGCGACGTCGACGCGGATGCGGAACGGATAACCGGCCTGAGCCTCGATCGTCGCGGTGAGCACGACGCTCGAGTCGTCCGAGCGGACGGCGGTGAAGTCCAGCCAGCTCGCGAGGCCGTGCAGCGCGTGCTCGCGTTCGGGTTCGGTCAGCGACAGCAGGTAGTCGACCCCGTCGAACGAGTACCGACCATCGGTCACGCGGTTCGGCCACGGGGCGAGGGTCGCCCCGCGGTAAGCGGGCCGCACCTCGTCCGCGTCGAACGGCACGACGAGGTCCCGGCCCTCGAGCGTCAGCGAGCGCAGCGTCGCACCGACGCTCGCGATCTGTGCCACGTATCCACCCGCAGTGAGAGTGTGCTGCTCGCCGGAGAGCGGCCGCTCGATCGTCGTTGTCGTCGTCCCGTCGGTCATCCGGTTGTCCTCGCAGCGTCGCGTGTCTCGGTCGGCCGTCGCGATGGCGCGGCCCGCCGCTCCTGCGGCTCATCGGACTCTACCGCCCGGTCGCGCTCGTCCTCGATCGACCGGGCCGAATCGCCTCTCGCCCCGGTCGGGAATAACGCGGGCACCACGAACTTCCCCCTCCACGTCGCTCCAGAAAGGTGTGATCGCGCGTGAGCTGAGGCGACAGAGAGATCGCCCGTCCTCGGCTTTTTCTCGTTACGGTGTCACATCGATGGAGTTTGCAAACTCTTAAGAGGCATGGACGCTAGACGAATGCAGTCGGGTCAGCAACGTCGTGAGGAGTTGGACGATGACGTCCTGCGCATCCTTCGTGGTCAGGATCCCGCTCGACAGATCCCCGGATTGGACGCCGCATACCTCGCTCGAGTCGAAGATGACCTTCACAAGCGCAAGCGGCGCGTCCGCGTCTCACGAACGGCGAGTGGCGTCAGCGTATTCGGGATCGTGCTCGCGACCGTGCTTCTCGGTGCTCCGGCGGTGGCCGGGGTCGTCTGGTTCCAGGCACAGGATCTCGTGCAGAACCGCGATCCTGTGTTCGGCGTGGCAACACCCTCGGACGGTGAGACCGTCCCGGAGGGGACCGAGGACCGTGCGGGCTCACCGTGGATAGATCCGAGCGCCGACGACTTCGACGAATGGGCCGTGACAGCGCTCGACCTCGGCCTTCCCGTACCCGAGGGGATGGACGCGTCGGCTCTCGCGAAGTCATTCGCAACGGAGTTCAGCAACGGGGCAAACGAGCAAGACGGTGGGGTCGTCATCCAGACGTCGGGGATCCAGAACGCCTACGCCGCGACGGTCAGGTGTTTCTGGATCGACGAATACTTCGCGGACGGTGACCCCAGCGCGCCGGCCGTCCTGCAGGACTCCGCCGACTGGCAGGACCTCGACCCTTCGCGCTTCAGCGGTACCGAGCGACTGGAGGAGTACAAGATCGGCCTGAGGACACTGGACCCCGTGATGATCCAGGCGACGTACGACGAGTTCTTCTGTGAGGACCTGACGAGGGACTTGACCGCCGAGCCGGACGACATCCCGTGAACGAGCCTGAAGCGACGCTCGAGGAACTGCAGGCAGACACGCGCGACATGCTCCACGAGTACATCCGCGCGGCGCACCGCTACTTCACACGACGAATGAGCGCGACGGTCGCTGTCGACGACGCCGTCTCGTCGACCATGTTCCTCGTCTGGCAGCACATGCAGGCCGGCCGGTCCGTGAAACTCCCCCACGTGTACGCGATCGCGCGAGGGGTGTTGGCCAACACTCGGAGAGCCGAGCAACGTCGTCGCCGCCTTTCCGAGAAAGCCGGCGTCGAGCTGATGACACAATCCGTCGAGCCGTCCGACGACGGCTCCATCCTCGACACCCTCCGAGAGGTGTTGACCGAACAAGAACTGGAGCTGCTCCTGCTTGTGGCGTGGGAGGGATTATCGCTGATCGACGTGAGCACCATCCTCCACATCCGACCAACAGCAGCCCGCAAGCGCTTCAGTCGTGCACGCGAAAAAGCGCGGGTAGGTCTCCAGAGAGACCTACCCGCGCTCTGGCGCTCCGACGCAGATGTTTCAGAGGCTGCACCTAGTGGGCGTGGACGCCCGCAACCCTGAGGATACTTGCCCACCAACCGAATCGAGGCGATTCGTTCGAGCGGTCACGCGCACCGCTTCGATCGCAAGCGGGAGCTCAGGCGGCGCCGGCGGACGCGGAGACGGGCTCGGGAACGGGCATGCGCAGCGGCTCCTCCACAGGCGTGACCAGGCGACGTGCGGCATCGCGGATCTCGATCTTCGAGGCGGCGAGCCGGCGGGCGCTCTCCTCGGCCGAGACGTCCTCGAGGGCGACGAACGACCCGAGCGGGACGACCGAGTGGAGCACCGTGCTCTCGTACACGTGCACGAGGTTGAACGCCCGCGCGCCGTCCTGCGGACGCGTGCCGCCGACGGGGACGTTGAGGTTCTGCGTGTAGCAGGTCGCCGAGGCCACCGACACCGGGATGCCGGCGAACGTCGCGGTGGACGAGTAGTGCAGGTGCCCGGCGATGATCGAGCGCACGTCGGAGCCCTCGAGGACCTCGGCGAGCGCCGCCTGGTCGCGCAGCTCGACACTCACGGCGAGATCGAGCACGCTCGGGACGGGCGGGTGGTGCATCGCGAGGATCGTGCCGTGCGGCGCCTTCTCCGAGAGCTCCTCGGCGAGCCAGTCGAGCTGCTCGGAGGAGACCTCGCCGTGGTGGAACCCGGGAACGCTCGAGTCGAGCGTGATGACGCGCAGTCCGTTCACGTCGTAGACGCGGTCGACGGGGCGCGTCGTCGGGATCTCCCCGAAGAGGCCCGACCGGAAGGCCGCGCGGTCGTCGTGATTGCCCATCACCCAGATCACCTGGCAGCCGAGGCGCTCGGCGACCGGCTCGACGATCGCGCGGAGGGCCTCGTAGGCCTCCGGCTCGCCCTTGTCGGCGAGGTCGCCCGTGAAGACGATCGCTTCCGGGCGACCGCCGGACGCCTCGAACTCCTCGAAGAGGGTCCGCAGGTACTTCGCGCTGTCGACCGAGCCGTACAGGCCGCGCGATCCGGCGAGGAGGTGCGTGTCGCTGATGTGGAGGATGAAGTGATCCGGCCGGGGGTACTCGGCCACGCGGGAATCCACTGAGAATCCGTTTCGTTCGGGGGCACCGTTGGGGAGTTACGTTACCCCTGTCGTGGTGTGCGACAGGGGAACTGCGCCTGAACATCGTGACAACTCGGAGGTTCCGCTCGCACGTCCGTCTTCGAGTGGCCCCCGTGCGAGGTGGAGCGGGCCGGACGGTTCCGAGGGTGGATCGATCAGCCCGCGACGGGGCGCAGAATGCCGTCAGCGATGAGTCGTCGGACGTCCGGGACGGTCTCCGCGGCGAGGGCGTGGGCGTCCACCTCCATGAGCTGGGCGACGGCGTCGACGATGGCGCGAACCGTGAGGGTCCCGTCGCTCGCGCCGACGAGGGCGGCCAGCGCCGTGCTCGCCGAGATGGCGCGCCGGAACCCCTGACCCTGACGCAGGAGGATCGCGGTCGGATCGTCGTCGCCCGGCCGGAAGTGGTGTTCGACGGTGACATCGGGCGCCACGACGAGCGGGGCCGCTCCGAGCTCGTCGTCGTCGAGGCCGGCGGCCCAGTCGATCGCATCGAGGCACTCGGCGATGTGAATGCCCAGCCCGGCCGTGTCGAGCGAGCCGGTCACGCGCTCGAGACGCACGACCACCGGCCGACGCGAGTCGGTCGGGCGCCGCAGGGTGACGAACCCGAAACCGACCCCCGTGACCCGCCGCGCCTCGAAGTCGTCGAGCCACGCGTCGGTCAGCCGATCGAACTCGGCCGTGCCCGCCCGCGTGCCGCCGTCGCGGATCCACGTCTCCGCATAGAACGCGGGATCGAGGTGCTCGCGCTCGACGACCCAGGCGTCGAGGCCGAGCCCCTGCACCCAGCCGCCCACGCGGGAGAGACCGTCGGAACTCGGCGAGTACTCCCAGTTCCCGAGCAGCTGCGCCGTGCCACCCGGGGCGAGGTGCGCCGCCGTGCCGCGCACGACGGCCTCGACGAGGGCGTCGCCGACCATTCCGCCGTCCCGGTAGTCGTACACCGGCACGCCGTCGACCCGCGGGGTGATGACGAAGGGCGGATTGGTGACGATGCGGTCGAAGGTCTCACCCGCGACGGGCGCGAAGAGGCTGCCGAGGCGGACCTCGATGTTCGCGATGCCGTTGAGCGCGGCGTTGGCGCGCGCGATCTCGACGGCGCGCGGCGACACGTCCGTCGCCACCACCCGTCGAGCCGTGCGGGAGGCGTGCATCGCTTGGATCCCACACCCCGTCCCGAGATCCAGCACCGTGTCGACGGGCGTCGGGACGGTGATCCCGGCCAGCGTCAGGGATGCTCCACCGACGCCGAGCACGTGGTCCTCGGGGAGCGCCCCGCCGACGGCACGCTCCCCGACGTCGGAGAGGATCCACCAGTGCCCGTCGCCGAGGTGGTCGGAGAAGGCGTACGGGTGGACATCGAGCGCCGCGCGCCACCGCTCACTCGCGTCGGCGCCCTCACCGCTCGCCAGGATCCCGGCTTCCGTCGCCCCGTCCGCCCCGAGAGTGGGGAACGCGAGTCCGACGTCCGTGCGATCGATGGGACGGGAGCGGAGGACGAGGTCGATGAGGACGTCGAGGGCGTCGCGCTCTCCGGCGCGCCGACGGCGGTCGATCGCGCGGGCCGCCGGCACGGTGTGCTCGCGGCCGAGCGCCTCCTCCGCCTCGGCGCCCAGCCGCTCGGAGATCGCCTCGTTCCGGTACCCGGCGTCGTCGAGGTCGGACCGCAGTCGGATGATGAGCTCGGGATTCACCCCCTCATTCAATCGCACGGGTGAAGACACGCCCCGATGTCGCCCGCATGATGGAGAACCTGCCGGAAGGAAGGCATGACATGATCTCCAGCGTCATCGAGAGCGGCTACCCGCTCTCGCGTTCCCTGTTCGTGGTCGCGACCGTGATCGCCGTGGTGTTCGGGGGGTGGCTCGCCGCCCACGGCCGCCACGGCCGCTGGGCCGCCGCGGGACTCTCGGCGGCGGGGATCGGCGTCGTCCTCGCTCTCACCCTGAGCCCGGTCGGATCGGGCGGCACCCTCGCCTCCCGCTGCAATCTGGAGCCCTACAACTACGTCTCGGACACCCCGAACGTCGTGCTGTTCCTGCTTCCCGCGATCTTCCTCGTCGTCGCGACGCGCAGTCCCGCGCTCGTCCTGGTCCTCGGTCCGTTGGGGTCGGCCTCGATCGAGATCGCCCAGTACGCCATGACCGGCCTCGGACGCCGGTGCGACGTCGACGATCTGCTCGCGAACTCGGCGGGCACGGCGATCGGGGTGCTGCTCGGCGCGGCGGTCCTCGGCGTCGCGCACCTCCTCCGTCGTCGTCCGGTGGTCGAGGAGGACAGCCGCCCGGTCGGGACCGAGGTCCGGATGCCGGAGTATCGTGGATGACTCGAACGGCAGTCGGCGCCGTTCCCGAGGGACGGAGGTTGCCGTGGTCGATGTCGACATCGCGCGTCTCCG